>JAJRXW010000210.1 GCA_024276095.1 Gammaproteobacteria bacterium | reverse complement strand
TTCGGTGTCGCTACCGGGTTGAAAAAACCCAGGCGCTCAATATAACGGCCATCACGCCGGTTCCTCTGATCCGTAACCACAACGTGGTAGAAGGGCCGCTTCTTGGCTCCGCCGCGCGACAATCGAATAGTGACCATTTTCGTTTCCTGTACCCGAAAAAAACCGGACGGCACCAGATAGCCCTTCCGGATTGAATAAAACGGGTAATTCTACTTGATTCCGCCCGAAAGCAAAACCTTGGCCGAAGCCCTGCCAAAGGGCCTGTACCTGCGCCGCTCAGGACCTGACCCTGCCCAGACAGAGCGAACCCACCCCCCAATGTCAGAGGCCAGGGGACGGAGACTCTTGGAGGCGGAATAAAGCGGACCGCAGGGAGCCATCCGCCGGAAAGAGTACCCGGCGGATGGCCTCGGGGGCTGGCCGCCTTTTTGGCTTTGGCGCAGATCACGGTCTGGAAAATCGTGCCAATCGTCCGGCATTGCGCGCCCGCTGTCCCCTTTGTCGGGATGGCTCCCTGCGGTCCGCTTTATTCCCTCCAAAGGGGACAGCGGGCACACAATGCCTGGTTTTGGGGGAGATTCCGGCTATGGGGGAGGGGACTGGTGGCTCGAACGGGGCAGGTACGGCGGGCTTTTATCGCCCGGGCAGGCCTCGCAGCGCCTGCTTCATCCCGCCTTTGCCGAGCTTTTTCATCATTTTCTGCATCTGGACATGCTGTTTCACCAGCCGGTTCACATCCGGTACGGTCACTCCGGCGCCGGCTGCAATACGGCGCTTCCGGGAGCCGTTGAGGATCTTGGGAAACCGGCGCTCCCCGGGTGTCATCGAATTGATGACCGCCACCTGGCGCCGGATCGCTTTTTGATCGATCTGCTGGGCCAGCTGCTCCTTGTTCATGCCGCCGGGCAACGGCAGCTTGCCCAGCAAGCCCTCGAGGCCTCCCATATTCAGCATCTGCTCGAGTTGATCGCGCAAATCGTTCAGATCGAAACCACGCCCTTTCCTGACCTTCCTCGCCAGCCGGTCGGCCTTTTCCCGGTCGACCTTTCGCTCGACCTCCTCCACCAGCCCGACCACATCGCCCATTCCCAGTATTTGCGATGCCATCCGGTCCGGGTGAAACGGCTCGAGACCCGTCAGTTTTTCGCCGGTGCCGATGAACTTGATCGGCTGCCCGGTCACAAACTTCACCGATAACGCAGCACCGCCCCGTGCATCGCCATCGGTTTTGGTCATGACGATGCCGGTCAGCGGCAGGGCCTCACCGAAGGCTTACGCTACGTTGACAGCGTCCTGTCCCGCCATGGCGTCCACGACAAACAGCGTTTCGACCGGCTTCATCTGATCGTTCAGCAGGCGCAGTTCATCCAGCAATTCATCGTCCAGCCGGGTTCTGCCCGCGGTATCCAGAATGAGCACATCGGCCTGATCGGTCTTCGCCTGGGCCAGTGCATCGGCGGCAATCGTCGCCACGGCCATGCCCGGATCCGCCTTGAAAAACCCCGCGTCGACGCGCGCCGCCAATTGCTCAAGCTGCAGCATGGCGGCAGGCCGGCGCGTATCCAGGCTGGCCAGAACGACCTTGCTCTTTTGCCGCTCTTTCAGATGCAAAGCCAGTTTCGCCGCAGTCGTGGTCTTGCCCACCCCCTGCAGACCCGCCAGAAGAATAATGACAGGTGGCTGATGCCTGAGATCCAGTTCCCGGTGCCCTTCGCCAAGTGTGGCGGTCAGCTCATCCTGCAGGATCTTGATATAAGCCTGACCGGGATTCAGGCTGCGCATGATTTCGGCGCCGACCGCGCGGGCCCGAACCCTGTCGGTAAAATCCTTGACCACCGGCAAAGCAACGTCCGCTTCGATCAATGCGCGGCGCACATCCCGGACAGCGTCAGAGATATTCTCGTCGCTGAGCCTTCCCTTGCCGCGCAAACGCTCGGCAACCGTTCTGAATCGATGACTTAAATTGGCAAACATGATGGCCATATTCTAACGCCGCATTTCCCAAATAGCAGGAGAAAATCTGCAGGGTGCGGGGCGGTGGTTGCCAAAGACAGGGCGACAGGGCGGAGGTGGCCGGCAGGGCGGCAGGGAGCCCGGGCAGGGGTGGGGCGCTCGTTCCGGGACCCGCCGTAAACCCATCCATGGGGGCTTGCGTCCCGCGTCCATGCGGGACACAGTCCCGGAACGAGCGCCCCACCCCTGCCCGGGCTCCCTGCCGCCCTGCCGGCCACCTCCGCCCTGTCGCCCTGTCTTTGGCAACCGCCCCGCACCCTGCAGATTTCTGGACCCCGCCCTTGACCCCTGACCCCTCATTCGTCACCATGGATGCCGTGTTAAGTAATACAGGAGGCGCACCGCGTTGGGTGACGACGTTCCCCTAGGGTTATACCTGGGACTGCTTTTTTTTCTGCTCATCTGTTCGGCATTTTTTTCAGGGACTGAAACGGCCCTGATGTCCCTCAATCGCTATCGCCTTCGCCACAAGGCCAAGTCGGGACACAAAGGCGCGCAACTGGCTGAACGCCTTCTCGAACGACCGGATCGGCTTATCGGCCTGATTCTGCTCGGCAATAACCTGGTCAATTTCACTGCGGCATCGCTGGTGACCGTCATTGCACTGGAACTGGGCGGCCCGGCTGCGGTCGTCGCCGGTACCGTTATTTTCACGCTGGTCGTGCTGATCTTTGCCGAGGTCACACCCAAAACCCTCGCGGCACTGCATCCCGAACGGGTGGCGTTGCCCGCGGCCTTTGTGTATTACCCGTTGTCGAAAATCGTGGTCCCCGTCATCTGGCTGATCAACATTTTCGCCAACGGTCTGTTGAGGCTGGTTGGCGTACGCCCCGAAAACGGCGACGGAAACAACCTCACCATACAGGAGCTGCGTACGCTGGTTACCGAAGCCGGTGCACTGCTGCCGAGAAAACGGCACCAGATGCTGATGGGCATACTGGAACTCGAAGAAGTCACCGTCGACGACATCATGATCCCGCACAACGAAGTGGTCGGCATCGACCTGGAAGATAACTGGGACACCATCCTGGAAACCATCAGAAACAGCGGCTTTACGCGACTGCCCGTTTTCCGCGACAGCATCGACAACGTCATCGGCCTGTTGCACCTGAAACGCCTGGTGCAAAAAACCAGCCTCGAGAACCTGACCAGGGAAAAACTGGAACAGCTGGTTGAAGAACCCTATTTCGTACCCGAAGGCACGCCGTTGAACCGGCAGCTCGTGCAGTTCCAGCGTGCCCATCAACGCACTGCATTTATCGTCGATGAGTACGGAGACATACAGGGAATCGTGACGCTGGAAGATCTTCTTGAGGAAATCGTCGGCGAATTTACCAGCGAACCGGCACCGGCCCACACGGATGTTCGGCGGGACGCCGACTCAGGTGCCTATGTCGTCGATGCAGGCACCAATATTCGCGAGCTGAATCGAATGATGAACTGGCATCTGCCGACCGACGGCCCCAAAACGCTGAACGGCCTGATCCTCGAATACCTCGAAACCATCCCGGAACAAGGCGCCGGGCTGATACTGAACGACTACCCGATCGAGATCCTCCAGACCAGCGACAACGTCGTCAAGTCGGTACGCATTCACGCTCCCCAGGAAGATCAGCAGGCACTGACCGGCTAGAAAATTATCAGGCCTGGGGCAGGGCCCAGGCATTGTGTGTCCGGTGTCCCCTTTGGAGGGAATAAATACGGACCGCAGGGAGCCATCCCGACAAAGGGGACAGCGGGCGCGCAATGCCGGGCGATTGGCAGGTTGTTCAGCCCGTGATCTGTGGCGAAGCTGAAAAAGGCGGCCAGTCCCCGAGGCCAGGGGCCGGGTACTCCTTCCGGCGGATGGCTCCCTGCGGTCCGCTTGATTCCGCCTCCAGGAGTCCCCGTCCCCTGACCTCTGACATGGGTGGTCGGGTTTGCCTTTTTGGACAGGTCGATCATGGCCCGGTCTTCAGTTGCAGCACCATGCTCCCGATCGCCGGATCCCGGTGAAAACGCGGAAAAGGGCCAACAGCGCTGCGGGCCCTTTTCCGCGGCCCTGCCCTAAGCCTGATACTCCCCCAACTGCTGTAAAGCCTCGCTCAGGGTATCGACTCCCACCAGCTCCATTCCCTTGATCGCACGCCTGGGCAAATTGGCCCGTGGCGCAATCGCGCGCTTGAAGCCGAGCTTGGCCGCTTCCAGCAGCCGCTCTTCGCCATATGCCACCGGCCGAATTTCTCCGGCCAGCCCGACTTCACCGAAAATCACCGTATCGCCGGGCACCGCCTGCTCCGAAATACTGGAGGCTGTTGCAGCCAGAACGGCCAGATCCGCTGCGGTCTCGGTAATGCGAACGCCACCGACCACATTGACGAATACATCATCGTCATGCGCCCGAACTCCCGCATGCCGGTTGAGCACCGCCAACAGCAATGCCAGCCGGTTCCTGTCCATGCCGACAGCCAGGCGTCTTGGCGGCCCGCCGCCGGAATGATCGGTCAAGGCCTGTACTTCCACCAGCAACGGCCTGCTCCCCTCATGGACCACCGTCACGACGCTGCCTGAAACCGGCTGCTGGTGCCGGGATACGAATATTGCCGACGGGTTCCTGACCTCTCGCATACCCGTTTCGGTCATGACAAATATGCCCAGCTCGTTAGCCGCACCAAACCGGTTCTTTACCGCCCGAAGTACACGAAACCGGCTGCCCGATTCATTTTCAAAGTACAAAACCACATCGACCATGTGCTCCAGCGTGCGCGGCCCCGCAATATGACCTTCCTTGGTCACGTGACCCACCAGCAACACCGCAATTCCCGATGCCTTGGCCATCCGTACCAGGTGTGCCGTGCAGTCCCTGAGCTGGTTCACCGAGCCCGGCGCCGATGGCAGGGAATCGGTGTACATCGTCTGAATCGAATCGATCACCAGGCAGGCCGGAGCCTGCTTCTCCGCCTCGCTGACGATTTCCTCCACACAGGTCGCTGCCAGCACCGCGATACCCGCCGGATCGAGCCCCAGGCGGTCGGCCCGGAGCGCGAGCTGCTGCAACGACTCCTCGCCGCTGACGTACAGCCTGCCGGCCCCGGAGCGCCGGGCACCGGGACTGCCGGCCGGGCCTTGAGCACAGGCCTGCAATAACAGCGTCGACTTGCCGATACCCGGATCCCCCCCGATCAACACGACCGACCCCGGTACCAGCCCGCCCCCGAGCACCCGGTCCAGTTCGCCGATACCGGTCGACAAGCGGTCCATGGATATGCTGTCGATGTCCGCCAGCTTCTGCCCGATTGCCTGTCCCGAGTATCCCCGTCGATCGTTTCTGGGCGCAGCGCCGGGTACCAGGCTGTTCCAGGCACCGCAGGACGCACACTGTCCCTGCCACTTCACGCTGGTGACAGCACATTCCGTGCAAACAAACTGAACCTGTGCCTTTGCCATAAAAAACTGTGACCTTTCTCTCATGACACCCGCCATGCGACCAAAAAGCCGCCCTATGGCAGGCAAAACAGAATCCAAGTCTCAACCCCGCTTGCCCAATACCGATACTATTCTGCCATGCAAACGCCCCTTAAATCCGCACCGAGCCGAATCCGCAGAACCGGACCTGCATTGTGGCTGTTTTTCCTGGCTGCACTCCTGCTGATCGCAGGCGAGCGAACCGACCTGCTGGAATCCTGGTACTACGATTTTCTGCAGCGCCAGCATCAGTCACAGGGCAGTGACCGTATTGTCATACTCTCCACCGACCGGGCAGACGGCTCCACAGCATCGATCTGGGATGCCGATCGGTTCACGGCCGTGGCCGGGGCGCTCAACGCGGCCGGGGTCGAGCTGATCGTGCCTGTCGAACCGCCACCCAGCAGCAGCGCCCTGCCGGATGTTGGCCAGCTCAGCGCGCTGGTGGAACTGGAACGGCGGGTACGCCAGATGGACGAACGCGATGCCGGCCAAAGCGGCAACGACATCGATTCGCTGACGCAACAACTGGCGAATATTCGTAAACAATATGAGCGCCAGGCGCAAATGGCAAAAGCAGTGAAACAGGCGGGAAACGTGATCCTTGCCCTGTCGGTCGCAACACCGGCCGGCAACGATTCACCCGTCAGTGCGGCATGTGCGCGCTGGATCACCGCTGTCCCCAATGAAAATACCCTGGCGGCCATACGGACGGCCGGGCTGATCATGCCAGCGGACGATCTTTGCACCGCTGCCAGGCAACTGGGGTTTATCGGCTTCCGGAGCGATCCCGACGGTGTAATCCGAAATGATGATCTGCTGGTCCGTACCTCAGCCGGCGTGTTCGGCAGCCTGGCCTATGCGGCAGCACTGGAGGTCCCCGAATCCCCGCTGGCCGCAATGGCCGGCCTGCTGACCGCCGGAACCCCGGTAGCGGCGCAGAGCAGCGGCTTCACTTTCCTGACCCGCTACTACGCCGGTACGAACGGGCAACCGGCGTTCAAACGCATCGCGGTGGATGCGCTGCTTGCCGGCGATATCGCGAAATCCGATCTGCAGGGGCGCATCGTACTCATCGGCGGTACCAGGTCCGGCAGCTATATGACTCCGCTTGGCACCAGCGCGGCGACCGCAGACCTCGTGGCAACCAGGCTGTCCAATCTGCTGCTGCAGGATGCGCTCAGCCGGCCCCGGTGGCTGGCAGTTCTGGAACCGGCGTTACTGATCCTGGCCGGACTCCTGCTGCTGGTCTGGCTTCCTGTCATGAGCACGACCGGATCCGCCCTGGCCGCCCTGTTTTTGACCATGATATTGCTGACCACGGAAGTCTATCTTCTGATCGCGCTGGGCATCTGGGCCAAACTGGTGACCGTTGCACTTTTCACGCTGCTCGGTACCGGTTCGCTCCACATCATGCGCGGCCTGTGGTCACCGGCGAGCAAAAAGTCCGGTGCTGCGAATACCGACCTGCCCGGCCACGGGCAGCTGTCCGACGAAGACGAACTCGACCTGGCGTTTTCCGTGCTCCGCCAGCAGGAAGATTCCGAGGAAACCAAGCGGCGCCTGTACAAAATCGCCATGATCCACGGACGAAGGAAGGAATTCGCGAAAGCAGAGCGTGTTTTCCAGTACCTGGCATCGCTGGACCCGGATTACGCCGATGTCAGCGAGAAGCTGACAAAGCTGTCAGGTGCGGTCAGGAAAAAATCCGGCGAAGACGAAATCGAAGCGCAGGCTTCCGCCGAGCCTGCGGACGACAGCAGCTCCGAACCGGCATCGCCCATAGCGTCGGCGGATGGCTCGGGCAAGCAGTTCATGGGCCGCTATGAGGTACTCGAAAAGATCGGCCAGGGCGCCATGGCAACGGTTTATCTCGGCAGAGACCCGAAGATCAACCGCAAGGTTGCCATCAAAACCATTGCACTGGCAGACGAATTCAGCGCAGAGGACCTTGCCGCGACAAAAACCCAGTTCATGCGCGAGGCCGAGTCAGCCGGACGACTCAACCATCCGAATATCATCGCTATCTACGATGTCGGCGAAGACAACGATGTTGCCTACCTGGCCATGGAATATTTTGAAGGCGATGCACTCAATCATCATGCCACCGAGGGCAGCCTGCTGCCCGCCAAATGGGTCCTGGAGCTGATGGCCCGCGCTGCGGATGCACTGCACTATGCACATGGGCAAAACGTCGTTCACAGAGACATCAAGCCGGCCAATATCATGTATCACGCCGGCAAAGACGAACTGAAAATCACCGATTTCGGTATCGCCCGGCTGACCGATACCAGCCGAACGAAAACCGGGATCATCCTCGGTACACCCTCATATATGTCACCGGAGCAGCTTGCCGCCAGCAGTGTCACCGGACAGTCAGACCTGTACTCCCTGGGCATCACCATGTACCAGCTGTTGTGCGGGCAGGTTCCCTTTCAGGCTGACTCGATTCCGCAGCTGATGGACAAGATCGCCAATATGCCACCTGCCCCGGTGACGCAGCAGCGCGAGGACCTGCCGGCCTGTATCGACCCCATTCTGGAAAGGGTGCTGGCCAAGATGCCGGAAGACCGATTTGCCAACGGACGCACCATGGCGTTAGCCTTGCGCGACTGCGTCGAATCTTTCCCGGTCTGAATCGATACAACGCCGGCTGCGGGTAATGAATCTGAAGAACAAGATCAAATGGGTTGAACTGTCCGACACGGGCAAGGTGCGCGATCACAACGAGGACGTTGTCGGTTCCGATATCGGCTGCGGTCTGCTGGTGCTGGCCGACGGTATGGGTGGCTACAACGCAGGCGAGGTCGCCAGCGGTATCGCGGTAAAAACCGTGCTGGAGCTGGTGCCGCTGGGATGCAGCCGGGAAGTGCGCAACGACCCGGAGCCCGAAACAGGCATGATGCGCCAGACCATCGTGCTCAGGGATGCCATCGTCCGATCCAACAAGATCATCCACCAGTCCGCAAAAAGCCAGGCCGACTGCGAGGGAATGGGCACAACGATCGTGGCCTGCCTGTTTTACGACAATCGGGTTTCTGTCGCACACGTCGGCGATTCACGCCTGTATCGCTTGCGCCGCAACAAGTTCGAGCAGATCACGATGGACCACTCGCTGCTCCAGGAGCTGGTGAATCGCGGTTTTTATTCACACGAGGAAGCGGCCAGATCGACCAACCGAAACTATGTGACGCGTGCTCTGGGCGTGGAACCGTCGGTACAGGTTGAAATCCAGGAAATCGACGCTCAGCCTGAAGACATATTTCTGCTCTGTTCGGACGGCCTGTCCGACATGGTTGAAGACGAAGATATTCACTTAACTATCAGCACGTTTAGTGCTAACCTTGAGACGGTGGGTCAACAACTCGTGCAACTGAGTAATGACCATGGGGGCAAGGACAATATCTCTGTTGTTCTGGCACAGGTACTGGAACCCTTCCCGGCAAAAACCAGTTTTATTAGCAAGATCAAGGGAATATTTCGCAAGGCGTAATCTGCTATGGCACGATTAGTTCTCAGCCTGGACAGCCAGGTGCTCGCTGAATACAACATGAGCAAAGAGCGGTATACCATTGGCCGTCTTCCGGATAATGACGTACGAATCGATAATCCGACCGTGAGCGGCCACCATTCGCTGATCATCAATATCCTCAACGATTCCTTCCTCGAAGACCTGAACAGCACCAACGGCACCTATGTCAACGGCAAGCTGATCAAGAAACACGCGCTGCAAAACGGTGATGTGGTCACCGTAGGCAAGCACCAGCTGCGCTTTATCGACGGCAGCGAGGAAGAGGAAAACGACGATGAGTTTTCCCGAACCATGGTGATGGACAACTCGGAGATTGCCGCTTCATATGCCGATGCCGCCGAAGCAGGCCCTCCACAGGCTGCCGCGACGCCGGATGCTGCAGCGGAAACACGCAATCCGCTGATGGAGACGATGGCGCCGGACAAGACTTCCAAACCTCTGCCGATCGCAAAAATCCAGGTGCTGAACGGTACCTTTGCCGGGCGCGAAGTCCCGCTGAACAAAGCGCTGACGACGCTGGGCCGTGCCGGACTACAGGTCATCGCCATCACCAAGCGGGTCGATGGCTACTACGTGATCCAGGTGGAAAATGCTCCGGACCGAAAAGCCGCGCAACTCAACGGAGAAGATCTGGGCAGTCAGGCCCACAAACTCAATGACAACGACGTCATCGAGTTGATCGGCATCAAGATGGGGTTTTTTGTCGAATAACGCGCGTCACCCGCTGCGTCAGACCCGACATCAGTTCATAGGAGATCGTGCCGGCCCGGCCAGCGATCTCTTCTGTGTCCGGATCATGCCCCCATAAAACGACGCGATCACCGGCACTTGCCTGCGGGTAATCCGTCAGGTCCAGAGTAATCATGTCCATTGAAACACGGCCGGCCAGCGGAACCGTTACGCCGTTGACAGTGACCGGCGTACCGTTGGCCAGCCGACGCGGATATCCATCGCCGTATCCCACCGCCGCAACGCCAATGATGCTGTCGCGCTGCGCCTGCCAGTTGCCGGCGTAGCCTACCCGGGCACCGCTTTTGACCCGCCGGACCGCGATCAGGCGCGACTCGAAACTCATCACCGGCTGCAGACCAAGCGCCTGGGGCGTAATGCCCGGCAAAGGCGAAGCGCCATACAGCATCAGTCCCGGCCGCACCCAGTTATCGCCTGCATAACGGACCGGAGATCCCGCCTGCATCGCACCGGGACAGGACAGTATGGCAGCCGAATTGGCAATGCTGACATCCCCTTCCCAGTCGCCAATGGCCCGGGCGAATCGCTCCAGTTGCCGTTGGGTCACCTCGCCATTCGCATCCTCCGCACAGGCCAGGTGGGTCATCAGCCTGATGCCCGGCACCACTCCGCAGGCCCGGCGCAGCCTGTCCAGAACCTGTGCCACGGTATCCGGTGCAATACCCAGCCTGCCCATACCCGTATCGATTTTGAGCCAGACGGGCAACTGCCCGCCACAATCGGCGCTTTCAAGTATCGCGACCTGCTGATCCGTATGCACAACGACTTCCAGCCCCAGTCGTACAGCGGTTCGCGCTCCCTCGACATCGTGGAACCCTTCGAATACTACGATCGGATGTTCGATACCGGCCGCGCGCAATATTTCCGCTTCAGCGATTCTGGCGACAGCCAGCGCATCGGCTCCGGTCGGCGTCCCGGTCAGTGCTCCGGCAATGGCCAGCAGCCCGTGCCCATAGGCGTTGGCTTTGATGACTGCCAATACCCGGCATGCGGGCGCAGCGGCGCGGACATTTTCCAGGTTGACTTGCAGCGCTTCGAGATCGATCACCGCAACGGCGGATGTCACTGAAACGCCTCGAATTCGGGGATGTAATTATCGAACTTGGTGTACTGGCCGCGAAAAGTCAGCTGGAAATCGCCGGTCGGGCCGTTGCGTTGCTTGGCGATAATGATATCGGCCGTTCCTTTCCGGGGCGTGTCCTTTTCATAGACTTCTTCGCGATAGATAAACACGATCAGATCTGCATCCTGCTCAATGGCGCCCGACTCGCGAAGATCGGACATCACCGGAATCTTGTCTGTACGCTGCTCCACGCTGCGATTGAGCTGGGACAAGGCGATAATGGGCAGCTTCAGCTCCCTGGCAAGCGCCTTGAGTGAGCGGGAGATTTCGGATATCTCGGTAGCCCGGTTTTCGGTAGTCCCGCTGACGCTCATCAACTGCAGGTAGTCAATAATAATCAAACCCAGCCCGTGTTCCCGGTCAAGCCGGCGGGCCCGGGCACGAATCTCGGTCGGCGTCAGTGCCGGCGTATCGTCAATGAAAATCGGCGCCTGTGCCATCTGTTGTGTCGCACCGGTGATTCTCGGCCAGTCGCTGTCGCTGAACCGGCCGTTGCGCAGACGTGTCTGGTCGATTTGCCCCAACGAGGAAATCATGCGAAATGCCAGTTGTTCGACGGACATTTCCATACTGAAAATACCGGTGCCCACTCCCTGGCCCAGCGCGGCATTCTCGGCAATATTGATGGCCAGGGATGTCTTGCCCATCGATGGCCGACCGGCAACGATAATCAGGTCACCCGGCTGAAGTCCGGCCGTCATCTCATCGAACTTGTTGAAACCCGTCGCCACACCGGTAATATCGCCCTCTGCCTGGTGCAACAGGTCCAGCCTGTCCGTAGTTGCCTGCAGCACATCCTTGAGTTGCACGAACCCGCTGCCCCGCCGCTGACCGCGCTCGGCGATCTGGAAAACGGCGCGCTCCGCTGCATCGACCAGTTCGGAAATCGGTCGTCCTTCAGTGTGAAAAGCGCTGGCGGCAATGTCGTTACCCGTCTGGATCAGATCGCGGAGCAATGCCCGCTCCCTGATGATCTTTGCGTAGTCGGCGACGTTTGCAGCGCTGGGCGTATCCTTGACCAGTGTGCCCAGGTAGCCGAGACCGCCTGCCTGCTTCAGCTCGTTCCGGCTGGTCAGATACTCCGAAATGGTGATGGCATCGCAGGGTTGCCTGGAATTGGACAGTGAGCGAATCGCGGCAAATATCAGCCGGTGGTCCGGCCGGTAGAAATCGTCTTCGCCGACAAGATCGGCAACCCTGTCCCAGGCACTGCTGTCGAGCATCAGGCCACCAAGAATGGCCTGCTCGGCCTGCACCGAGTTCGGAGGGACCGTCAGCTGCTCGGTCGCGGTAAGGGTGTGTTCCTGTGGCTGTACCGTGCTGACCATTACTCGTCGGAGGCCGGCTCCTCAACACGTGGCTCGTCCGCGGCATTCGCGGCGTTCGCGGCATCCGCGGCACTGGCATTGGCCTCTTCCTCGGACTGCACATTGATCTTGAAGCTCACATTGACATCGGTATGCAAATGAACCTCGATCTGGTGCTCACCCAAAGAACGGATGGGACCATCGGGCAAACGCACTTCGCTTCTTTGCAGCTCAACGCCCACATTTCCGGCGGCTTCTGCAATATCGATGGTACCCAGCGACCCGAACAGCTTGCCTTCCGGGCCCGCCTTGGCGCTCAAGGTCAACACCAGTGTCTCGAGCTGCCGGGCGCGAGCCTGGGCGGAACCCAGTTCGTCAGCCTGTTTTCGTTCCAGTTCTCCACGGCGCGCTTCAAAAGCCGCGATATTTTCACCGGTAGCCAAAGTCGCTTTGCCCTTGGGCAGCAGATAGTTGCGCCCGTAACCGGATTTCACCTTGACGAGATCCCCGATATTGCCCAGGTTTTCAACCTTTTCCAGCAGAATGACTTCCATCTTTTTCTAACTCCTTTCCAAACCCTGACAGGCAGCGATCCCCTTCGACGCTGCTTTTCCCCATATACCTTGCCGTATTCCCGATACCGAGCCTGATATTAAACCATATCCTTGGGTCCGCGGCGCAGCCCGTACCAGTTATCGATAAAGCCCAGCCCTATCACTATGAATATCCACGCAATCGTCATCTGTGGCCCCAGAAACAGCGGTAAATACAGCAGCAAAAACCACGGGCCCAGCCACTTGCGTACCGCACCCTGCCAGTAAATCACCGCCAGCCCCTGAAACAGAAAGCCCACTGCGCCTACCAGCAGCAAATTTGCCGCCAGCAGGCCAAAACCCATTGTCGCGAAAATACCGCTGACCGCCGCGATACCCCCGATGACATATCCCAGGCGCACCTCGATAAACATCTCTCCGACCGGCCGCCCGCCGGACTTCCCGGCCCACCAGCTCGCCAGCAATACCGCCAGCAGCGAGAAAAAAACCATGCCGCTGATAAAAAACCCGGTCATGATCCCGGTCTGGGAAAGCAGCAGCTCCGGGTGCTCGACTTCGAGCCCCAACTGGGCGAACTGCGCCAGCTGGGCGTTCATCAGCCGTTCCCAAAAGCCCGATACATCCCCGACCACGACGAAAAAAATTCCGACGCCGATCATCCCTGCGATCACGGCTGCCTGCATCGGCAGGCCCAGTGACCGGTATTTTCCGGTGAGCACCCCCAGCCCGGCAGCCGTAAACCACAAACCGCCGGCCATGAGCGCAAATGCAACCCAGTTGTCCCCGGCCAGCACGGTGATCGATATCACCGCTGCAAGCGCCAACAGGCAATC
>JAJRXW010000209.1 GCA_024276095.1 Gammaproteobacteria bacterium | reverse complement strand
TTCGTCACAGCAGATCAACATGGCGGCACAGGTGGCGATCTGGTATGCGATTCCGGCCATGCTGTTCGGCGCCAAGCCGCTCTCGGAGAAGGTCAGCAGAATGGCATTTCTGATGTATATTCTGTTCCTGCAACTCGCCAGTGCGCACCATTTGCTGGTTGAACCGGGCCTTGCCTCGGAGTGGAAAATCTTCAACACCAGTTATGCCATTTACCTGGCAGTACTGGGCAGCATGATTCACGGCATGTCGATTCCCGGCGCGATCGAGGTCGCTCAGCGCCGCCGGGGGTTCAGCCGCGGTGTATTCGAGTGGCTGCGCAAGGCGCCATGGGGCAACCCGGCTTTCTCGGGCATGTTCATGTCGCTGGTCTTTTTCGGCTTTCTTGGCGGCATCTCCGGGGTCGTCATGGGCACCGAGCAGATCAACCTGATCATGCACAATACGATCTATGTGCCGGGCCATTTCCACGCGACGGTCGTGGCGGGCACTACACTGGCATTCATGGCCATGACCTATCTGCTGGTACCGCTGATTTTCCAGCGGCAGGTGATATGGCCGAAACTGGCCAAGCTGCAGCCCTATGTGTTTGGTTTCGGTGCGGCCGGGATATCCCTGTTCATGATGGGCGCCGGTACG
Source organism: Gammaproteobacteria bacterium (assembly GCA_024276095.1). GTDB lineage: Bacteria > Pseudomonadota > Gammaproteobacteria > Steroidobacterales > JAJRUG01. The sequence continues at coordinate 4,956 of JAJRXW010000209.1, read as the reverse complement.
CTGGGTGTGCCGCGGCGCAGCTGGGATATCAGCGGAGCCGATGCGGCCATGCCGTTTGATTTTGCCGGCGCCGCCTACATGATGATGGGGCTGAACGGCCTGGCGGCCATATTGGCGGCCACCGGCGGACTGTTGTTCATTGTCCTTGTCGTCGGCTCGCTGCTGTTCGGGCGCAAGATTGGCGACACGGAAGCCATCGAACTGCAGGCGGATTCCGCGGCCGTCGCGCAATACGGCAGTTCGGAGTCTCACGATATCCGGGGGACGCTGGTGCTGGTCGGCATATTTTTCGTTGCCTTCGTTCTGTACTATTTCGTCAACTGGAAATACCTCTCAGAGGTCTGGCCATTGAGTTAGAATAGATGGCCCTTGAACCAGTGCGGCAAGCGAGAGCCTGCTGCACTGGTTTGGCTGTTATGACGGATAGATATATATAATGACAGAGCTTTTCAAGCTTATATATGACACGGCAAAAGTCAGGCTTGGTTTCCTGATCATGGCCTGCGCATTGGCAGGTATCGCGGTCAGCCCACAGGGCGGGCTGTCATTCTGGCAGATTCTGGTGATCGGGCTGGCGGTGCTCCTGTCGTCGGCGAGTGCCGGGTTGTTTAACCAGTACTACGAGCGCAACCTCGACGGGGCGATGAAAAGGACCCGCAGCCGGCCTTTCGTGACCGGGCGGTTTCATGCCGGGGCCTGGTGGGTAGCCGGCATGATTCTGGCGTTGGTGATTTCGCTGGTAGCGGCGACACTGGCCGCGAATATGCTTTCCGCGCTGTATATTTTCCTTGGGGCCTTCACCTATGGCGTCGTGTACACGGTATGGCTGAAACGGCGCACCTGGCTGAATATCGTCATTGGCGGCCTGTCGGGGAGTTTTGCCGTTCTTGCCGGCGCGGCGGCAGTCGATTCAACGCTTGCACCTGAGCCGCTGATTCTTGCTGCCGTGCTGTTTCTCTGGACGCCGCCTCATTTCTGGGCCCTGGCTTTTGCCTGCAAGGCGGATTACAAGGCGGCCGGAGTGCCCATGCTGCCGGTAGTGGTCAAGGATTCCGTAGCCACACGCGCAATTCTGATCCATGCTGTTGCGCTGGTCCTGCTGTCACTGGTGCCTTTCTGGTATGGCATGAACTGGATCTATCTGGTCGGCGCCGCTGCCGGCGGTGCATATTTTGTCCGGTCCTGCCTGCACCTGGTGGCGGAACCGACAGTTCAGCAGGGATGGCGGACTTTTGCTGCATCGATCATTCAACTCGGTCTGTTACTGGTCGTGGCGATGTTGGACCGCCTTATTCTTGGGTAGCTTTCCAGGCTATATTTCCGGTCACCGATCCTTGATAAAAGCATCGCTGACGATGGTTTTATTTCTGCTGGCCTGGTCTCCCGGGCATGCGGACCAGCCGGTCAAATACGATCGGGAAGAGGCGCTGGCAATCAGCCAGGCTGCCGAAGGCAACCTGGTTTCCGATCATCTTTTTCGTGACCGGCGCGGGCAGAACTTCAAATTGAGCCAGTTGCGCGGCCAGCCTGTCGTCCTCAGCATGATTTATACCAGCTGCTTTCATGTCTGTCCGATGTTGACCGAGCATCTGTCCAGGGCTGTCGGTGTGGCGCGCGAGGCCCTGGGTGAGGGCAGTTTTGCCGTGGTGACGATTGGCTTTGACGCAGCTGTGGATACGCCCGAGCGCATGCGCATTTTTGCCGGCGAGCGCAATATCGATACCGATGACTGGTATTTTCTGAGCTCCGATGTGGCAACGATCCAGGCGCTCAGCAAGGAGCTCGGTTTTATTTTTTTTCCTGCTCCACAGGGATTCGAGCATCTGACGCAGACGACGGTTCTGGACAGCGAAGGGCGGGTTTACCGGCAGGTTTACGGCCAGAAGTTCCCTGTGCCGGCTCTGGTTGAGCCGCTCAAGGAGCTGGTATTTCATACGCCTGCGGATGCCAGTCTGTTGTCCGAATGGTTGAACGACGTGTTGCTGTTCTGCACCGTTTACGATCCGAATTCCGGCCGCTACCGGTTCGACTATTCGATTTTTGTCGGTATTTTTGTCGGGGTTCTTTGCCTGGGTGCTGCCGGCGCTTTCATCATTCATCTTTGGAAGACGTCCAGTGGGTAGCCTAAAGCGCGCGCTCAGGTTCCTGTTCCAGCGCGTAGAGTACAGTTTCGATGCCTTTTTCGGCCCCGCTCTCAATCCCTTTGTAAACCTGGGGTCGCTGGGCTGGTTTTTCTACTGGATTGTCGCCGCCAGCGGTGTCTACCTTTATATTTTCTTCGATACGGGCATGGTCCAGGCCTACGATTCGATCGAGCAGATCACCAACGTGCAGTGGTATGCAGGCGGTGTCATGCGCAGTCTTCACCGCTACGCATCGGATGCACTGGTCGTGGTGATTATTCTGCACCTGGTTCGCGAGTTTTCACTCGATCGGCTGCGGGGCAAGCGATGGTTTGCATGGTTTACCGGTGTGCCGCTGTTGTGGTTTATTTATGCCTGCGGGATCAGCGGTTACTGGATGGTCTGGGATATGCTGGCGCAATATATCGCCATCGTCACGACCGAGTGGCTGGATACTCTGCCGCTGTTCGGCGAGTCCATCGCATCCAATTTCCTCAATAATGCCAGCATCACCGGGCGCTTCTTCACGCTGATGGTGTTCATCCACATTGCGATTCCGCTGTTCATGCTGTTTTTGATGTGGCTGCACATCCAGCGCCTCGACAATGCCAGGGTTAACCCGCCCAGGGCTCTCGCTGCAGGGACACTGATCAGCATGATCGTCATGTCCCTGATATTTCCGGCGGTCAGCCAGCCGCCGGCCAACCTGGATGTCGTACCCGCAGTAGTCAATTTTGACTGGTTTTACCTGGCGATCTACCCGCTGCTCGACGTCGTTCCGGGCGGTCAGCTGTGGCTGGCGATGGGTGCCGGGACACTGCTGCTGATCCTGATGCCCTGGTTGCCGCCACAGCGCAACAAGCCGCCTGCGGTCGTGAATCTCGATAACTGCAACGGCTGCCGGCGCTGTGTTGACGACTGTCCCTACAGCGCGATTACGATGGGTGCACGCACCGATGGTGCACTGTTCGACGGTCAGGCGGTTGTCAATGCCAGCAACTGCGTTGCCTGCGGTATTTGTGCCGGGGCATGTCCTACTGCAACGCCTTTTCGTCGGGCGACCGACCTGGTGCCGGGAATCGAGTTGCCGAATTTTTCGATTGCGAGCCTGAAGGAAAAAATCCTGGAATCCACTGCACAACTGCAGGGAGCCGACCGGGTCCTGGTAATTGGCTGTGAGAATGCCCGCCAGGTCAGTTCTTCTGCCGAACCTGATGTCGGCGTTGTCACGGTGCCCTGTATCGGCATGCTCCCGCCGTCATTTATCGATTTCGTGCTCTCCAGAAATGTCGCAGACGGCGTGTTCATCAATGGCTGCCGTGAAGGAGACTGCTTTAATCGACTGGGTGCGCAATGGATGAGGCAGAGACTGGCCGGGCAGAGAGACCCGTATCTGCGCCGGCGCGTGCCGCGTGAGCGGATTCATCTGTGCTGGCTTGGGAACGGCCGCAAAAAACGACGCAGCAGGGAACTGGCGGCATTCAGGGTCCTGTTGCGCGACCTGGCGGTATCGAATGATAACGGCGGAGGAAAAGCGGGTGGCTAGCCTGTTCAAATGGCTGATGCAGGGAGTCAGCTACGCTGTGTTCATGGCAGGAATTGCCTATTTTTCCGTGCTGCCCGTTTATGAGCATGTCGATCCGTCCAAAGCGGTGATCAAGCTGGCGTTCAACCATGCCGGTGAACTCAAGGAAAAATGCCGGCGACTGACTCCTGAGGAGATTCAGAAGCTCGCACCGAATATGCGTCGTCAGACCCAGTGTGGGCGAGAGCGTCTGCCGATCGAGGTCGAGCTCTACCTGGATGATCAGTTGCTTTACAGGGCGTCTGCGCCGCCATCAGGCCTCTGGGGCGACGGCACCTCAACCGTGTATCAGCGTTTCGTCGTGACACCGGGTTCTCATCTTCTGACCGTGCGGCTGCGAGACTCATATCGTACCGATAGCTTTGATTTTGAGCACAGTGAACGTATAGAGTTACGCGCCAGGCAAAATTTCGTGGTTGGATTCCGGCCGGAAACGGGGGGCTTCAGTTTTGATTGAAACAGGCAGTGACTCATGAGTCTGATTGAATGGAAAGACAGTTACGCCATCGGCATACCTGCTGTCGACTATGAGCACCAGGGTCTGATTTCGCTGATCAATGAATTATATGACGACCTGATACAGCGCGGAGCGAACGAGCGAACGCACCGGTTTCTGGGAGAGTTGTTTACGAAAATTTCCGCCCACTTTGCACTGGAAGAAGAAGTGATGCGCGATCTGGGATATGATGAACTTGCGGAACATAAAGAAGATCACGAAACGCTTTTGGATGGGATACGTGACATTATGGATCTGGCGGAGCGGGAGAACAGCTGCGATGAGCAGCGTCTGGGCGGACTGCTGGATACATGGTTCGGTGAACACTTCCGGAACCGGGATGCGCGTTTACACAGTTTTCTGAATCAAAAAAAGAACTGAATCAATGACACAATCTGCTGACGAAAAGTCTTCGGCGCTTGCCGGAGCGTTCTTGTGGCCGGTCTGGCTTGTACCCGGCGTGACCCGGGGGAACGGGCTTTCGCTGTATTACGCGGCATTCATGACCATGGGTCTGCTGGTCTTCGTTGCCATTGGCACACCCTATGTGATGAATGTCTATCTGAATATTCCGATTGCGGAACAGGGAACCATTGCCGGGGATCTCGCGGTCTGGAACGAGGTGACCCTGCTCCTTGTATTTCCGCTGTTCGGGATCCTGTCCGACCGCCTGGGCCGGCGGCAGCTTTACGCCCTGGGCCTGGGCGTTATGGGGCTCGCCTATGTGCTCTACCCGATGGCGACGGATATTG
>JAJRXW010000208.1 GCA_024276095.1 Gammaproteobacteria bacterium | reverse complement strand
GCTGGACCGGCAAATCCGGCAGGACAAGGAGCAGGGACTTGAGCCGTTCTTCGTCTGTGCCTGCGTGGGAACGACTTCGTCACTGGCACTCGACCCGGTCTGCAACATTGCCGGGATAACAAACCGGCACAATATCTGGCTACATGTCGATGCGGCGATGGCCGGAACCGCCGCACTTTGCCCGGAATTCCGGTTTATCAACACCGGTGTGGAAAACGCCGACAGCTATACCTTCAACCCCCATAAATGGATGTTTACAAATTTCGACTGTAATGCATTTTTCGTTGCGAACCGGGAGGCACTGATCGAGGCCCTGAGCATTCTTCCGGAGTATCTGCGCAACCAGGCAACCGAGTCCGGTGCGGTCTTCGACTACCGGGACTGGCATGTCCCGCTGGGCAGAAGGTTCCGCGCTCTGAAGCTCTGGCTGGTGATTCGACAGTATGGCGTGACCGGGCTGCAACAGCGCATTCGCCGGCACGTTGCCCTGGCACAGACATTCAAGCAGTGGGTTATCGACAGCGACGAATTCGAGCTGGCGGTTGACACCTCGCTCAACCTGATTTGCTTCCATCATCGCGATGGCGATGAAACAACCGAGGCCATCATGCATCGCGTCAATAACAGTGGTGAAATGTATCTGACCCACACCCGCCTGCGGGATCGCTTCACGCTGCGCATGTCCATCGGACAAACCGGTACCGAGCGTCGCCATGTCGAAAATGCCTGGCAACGACTGCAGGATGCCGCCGGAACATGACGGAAGGACAGGCGAAGGCACCATGAGCAACGAGGCTGACATACTGCCATGAACGAACCGGACCACAAATTCAGCATTGAAAACTGGTTGCTCTACCGCCTGTGGCGCGTTTCACAGGAGGCGGGCTTTTTGCTGGAACGGTTTTATTCGCCACAGTTCGGCCTGGATGGCGAGGGCTGGCGCTCCATCGCTACGCTGGCCACCTATGCCCCCATATCGGCCAAACAGCTGGCCGGCATCCTGGATGTCAATGCCGTGCAGATGACACGGAGCCTGACAAAGCTCCAGAATCTGGGGCTGATCAGCCGGCGGACCGATCAGCGTGACAAAAGACGGGTTGAACTGCGGCTGACCAAAAAAGGCCAGGACGTATTCCGGCGCATCGTGCCCAAAGCACTGACGGTAGAAGACCGGGTCCTTTCCGGATTCAGCGCTGCGGAGCGCGAACAACTGGCATTATTCCTCAAGCGCATGGAAGAGAATGTCCACGCCGATAACGCCGCTGAATAACCGGAAACAGGCGTGATCAGAGCGGCTTGAGCCTGGCCGTAAAATGGCGCAACGATGAAGGCTGCCAGGTAATTTCGTAGCCTTTCAGGCCATCGGCACGACGATAGATCTCCTCAAAACACTCGATCAGGTAGTCGGCATGACTTTGCGTGTAGACCCGCCGGGGCATGGCAAGACGCACCAGCTCCATCGGTGCAGCCGCCTCGCTGCCGTCCGGATGCAGGCCGAACATGAACGATCCGATCTCGGCCCCGCGAATCCCCCCGACGACATACAGGGCAACCGCGAGTGCCTGCCCCGGATACTGCAGGGCGGGAATATGCGGCAACAGCTTCCGGGCATCGATGAATACCGCATGGCCTCCCGCGGGTTTCATCACCGGTATGCCGATATGATCCAGTCTCTCGGTGATGTACTGAATGGAGCGAATCCGGTAATGCAGGTAATCCTCATCGACAATCTCCGCCAGGCCCGCGGCGATACACTCAAGATCCCGCCCGGACAGCCCACCGTAGGTCGCAAAACCTTCCGTCAGTATCAGGCGGGCTCTCGCCTGCTCGGCCCAGTCGTCACTGTTGAGCGCCAGCCATCCGCCCATATTGGAGAAAGCATCCTTTTTGGCACTCATGGTCATGCCATCTGCACAGGAAAACATTTCACGGACGATATCGGTAACGGACCGGTCGGCGAAGCCCTCCTCCCGCGTTTTGATAAACCAGGCATTTTCGGCAAAGCGGCAGGCATCGATAAAAAACGGTTTGCCGTACTGTTCGCATAACGCCCTGGTGGCCCGGATATTTTCCATCGATACCGGCTGTCCGCCACCCGCATTGTTGGTAATGGTGGTCACAACAAGAGGAATCCGGTCGGATTCTTCCCTCAACAATTGCTCCAGGGCATCGATGTCCATATTCCCCTTGAACGGATGATCCGCCGAGGGATCCAGCCCCTCTGCAATCACGAGATCCACAGCCTTGACACCGAGGTCCTCGAAATTGGCCCTGGTGGTATCGAAATGCGTATTGTTGGGAATGATCTTGCCTTCACCGCCGACGATCGATGACAGGATT
>JAJRXW010000207.1 GCA_024276095.1 Gammaproteobacteria bacterium | reverse complement strand
CGCTGGGTGAGTTTGCCCGGCTGGCGGATTATGAGGTGATGGCATTCTCGGCGGCAGATGCAGCGGGAAACCCGATCTACCACACCAACGTCATGATGAGCATCGGCAGTCGTTTTGCCGTGATTTGTGCAGATGTGATCCAGGACGATGCACAAAGGCAGGCGGTTCTGGCAGCATTGGCAGCGAGCGGCCGGGCAGTCATCGGGATAACTCCGCGGCAGATGAGCGGTTTTGCCGGTAACCTTCTGGAGTTGGCAACCAATACCGGTGAGGCTGTCATCCTGCTGTCCCGGACGGCTGCGGATGCATTGTCTGCACGACAGCTCGGGTCACTGGAGCAGTATGGCCGTCTGGTTCCGGTAGCCGTTGATACCATTGAAACATCAGGAGGTGGCAGTGTGCGCTGCATGATTGCCGAGATACATCTTCCGCTCGCCGGTTCCCCGTCTGCCGGAGGCCGGTCATGAACCGGCATGCCCGGAGCAGGCATCGTATATTGATGTGCCCGCCGGATTTTTTCTCCGTCGATCATGCGATTAATCCGTGGATGGCGGGTAACGAAGGAAAGCTCGATCAACGCCTGGCAATGGAGCAATGGACGAGGCTGCGGGATGCGGTAGCACAGGTTGCCGATATCGAGCTGATGGATCCATTGCCTGATTTGCCCGACCTTGTTTTTACGGCCAATGCCGGCGTCGTGTACGGAAACAAGGCGGTTCCCAGTCACTTCATGCCCAAGGAACGCCGGCCCGAGGAACCTTACCTGGAGCAGTGGTTCATCGACCACGGTTTCGAAGTGTATGGTCTGCCCGATGACATCGGGTTTGAGGGTGCCGGTGACTGTCTGCGCGATCGCGGGGGGCCGTGGTTATGGACCGGTTACGGGTTTCGAACCGAAATAGAAGCGCATGCCCTGCTGGCTGACTGGCTGGGCGCTGAAGTCGTCTCGATCAAGTTGACGGATTCCCGTTTCTACCATATCGATACCTGTTTTTGTCCGCTGGCAGGCGGGTATCTCATGTATTTCCCGGGCGGTTTCGATCGGCAATCACTGCAAAAGATCGAAAGTCGCATACCCGCTGACAAGCGAATTGCGGTTGACGGGGCGGATGCCGCCAATTTTGCCTGCAATGCCATCAATATCGATGAGCACCTGTTTTTGCATCGTGCCTCGGAAGACCTCAGGAATCGCCTGGCCAAGCACGGGTTCGTCGTACATGAGATCGAACTGTCAGAGTTTCTCAAATCGGGTGGTTCGGCCAAATGCCTCAGCCTGCGCCTGACAGAGCCGGTGGGCTGAGGCGCCGGACGATGGGACAGCTGGAAGCAACAGTCGTCTACACGATCAGCCAGGAGAACCCGGCGGCGCACCGGTTTCAGATCAGTTGCCGGATCTCCATGCCCGACCCGGCCGGACAGGTCGTTTCGGTCCCCGCCTGGGTGCCCGGCAGCTATATGATTCGGGACTATGCCCGCCATGTGATTTCGCTGCTGGCTGAGGTGAACGGTGAGCCGGTGGCGCTGAAAAAAATCGACAAGTCGAGCTGGATGGTCGAGCCGGTGGAGGGAGAGCTGGTATTGCGCGCCATTGTTTATGCCAATGATTTATCGGTGCGCGGCAGCTACCTGGATCGGCGCCACGCATTCGTGAACGGCGTATGTGTTTTTCTGCGAGTCCACGGCCGGGAATCCGATCGATGTGTCGTGCATGTCATGCCGCCCGGGGAAGAAACGCTGAAGGACTGGATGCTGGCGACGTCGCTGCAGCGCCTGACCGGTCCTGCCTGGGGATTTGGCGCATTCGAAGCGGCATGCTACGAAGAACTGATCGATCATCCGGTCATGATGGGCCGGTTGACGCCGGTGGAGTTTCTGGCGGCCGACGTGCCGCATGCGCTGGCAATAGCCGGGCGTCATTCGGCCGATCATGACCGCCTGAAAAAAGATCTGCGGCGGTTATGCGAATACCATATCGATTTTTTCGGCCGTCCCCCGCCGGTGGATCGCTACGTTTTTCAGCTCACCGTGCTGAACAAAGGCTATGGCGGCCTGGAACACCGCAATTCTTCGGCTCTGGTGTGTCGCAGTGCGGATCTGCCACAAATCGGCCGGCCGGAAATCGGTCCAGGCTATCGAAAACTTCTGGGACTGGTGAGCCATGAATATTTTCACCTGTGGAACGTCAAGCGGATCCGTCCGGCGGAATTCTCACCCTGCGATCTCGACAAAGAGACGTATACCCGTCAACTGTGGATTTTCGAAGGGATCACTTCCTACTACGATGATCTGGCGCTGGTTCGCAGCGGTTTGATTTCCACGGACAGCTACCTGCAGTTGCTGGGGCGTACCCTGACCGCTGTCTACAAAAGTTCGGGGCGGCGCAAACAAACACTGGAAGAATCGAGTTTCGATGCCTGG
>JAJRXW010000206.1 GCA_024276095.1 Gammaproteobacteria bacterium | reverse complement strand
TTCTTCAGCCGATACTCACACAGATCTTCGATAGTGCAAAGTCCGCACTCGGGTTTACGCGCCTTGCAGACATACCGCCCGTGCAGTATCAGCCAGTGGTGCGCATGCAACTGGTATTCTTCCGGGGTCAGTTTCATCAGCTTTTTTTCCACTTCCAGGGGCGTTTTTCCCGGTGCCAGGCCGATCCTGTTGGATACCCGGAAAATGTGTGTGTCCACCGCGATCGTGGGTTCCCCAAAGGCCGTGTTCAGTATGACATTGGCGGTCTTGCGGCCCACACCGGGCAGCGCTTCCAGTTCCTCCCGGGTTCGCGGAACCTCGCCATGATGCTGCTGTACCAGCATCCGGCAGGTGCCGATGATGTTCTTGGCCTTGCTGTTGAACAGTCCTATCGTCTTGATGTACTCGCGCAGCCGGTCTTCTCCAAGAGCCAGCATGGCTTCCGGTGTATTGGCAACCTTGAACAGGTGAGCAGTCGCCTTGTTGACGCTGACATCCGTTGCCTGGGCGGAAAGAATAACGGCAATCAGTAGCTCGAAATTGCTGGAATAGACAAGTTCCGATTCAGGTGCGGGATTGGCAGCCTGCAGCCGCTGAAAAATGGCTGCGCGCTTTTTGGCATTCATTGAACGGGCTGCCTGGCGCGCTCCGGGTCCGGTTCACGTGCCAGGTGATTCCTGATGGCGATCAGAATTGCCAGCCCGAAGAATGCCCCGGGCGGCAGCACCGCAAGCAACAGGCCCGAGCCGTCCGGGCCGATGGACAGTTTCATGGCATCGCCCAGGGTGCCGAACAGCATGCCCGCGCCGGCGAACAGGCTGCCCTGGCCGATGACTTCCCGCATGGCGCCCAGTACCGTAAGGAGCAGCGCAAAACCGATCCCGTTGGCCAGGCCGTCAGCGATCGACGGCAGAACCGGCATACGGGATGCGAAGGACTCGGCCCGGGCAAGGATGGTGCAGTTGGTGACTATCAGCGGAATAAAGATGCCGAGGCTGAGATAGAGCTGATAGAAATACGCTTTCGACAGCAGCTCTACGATCGTGACGAAACTGGCGATGATCAGTACGAAAGCGGGCAGGCGAATTTCATGGGGAATCCATGATTTCATCAGTGAGACCAGTCCATTGGTTCCGCACAGCACGGCAATGGTGGCAATGCCCAGTCCCAGCCCGTTGATGAGCGTATTGCTGACCGCCAGTAACGGGCAGATACCGAGCAGCTGCACCAGTCCCGGGTTATTCCACCATAGTCCGTCAGTGAATATTTGCCGATAGTTCATGGTTACTCGAAAATTGTATCCCGATGCTCCTGAAAGTAGCGTACGGCATCCCGTACCGCAGAAACAACCGAGCGGCTGGTGACGGTCGCTCCGGTCATTTGATCGAAATCGCCGCCGTCCCGCTTCACCAGCCATTGATCGTAGTCCGGGCGGGTGGCGGAGTGGCCGGCGAAGATCGACAGCCAGTTCGATTTTTTCGCTTCGATGCGGTCTCCGAGTCCCGGAGTTTCCCGATGGGTAACCACGCGTACACCGGTTACGGTTCCTGATGCGGAAATTCCGACCAGCAGGCGAATCGGGCCTACATAACCGTTGCGCGCGGTAACGGCGATGACGGCAGCTACCGGCCGGCCCGATTTTCGGACCCGGTAGACGGGTTGTGGGTCGTTGCTGCCAAGCAGTTCCGCATCGACCACCATGATCCGGTCACGATAAGGCTGGTTGTCGTAATCGCCATCGGGCAATACAGCGGCCAGGCCTTTCATCATTTCCGCTGCTTCGTTGTCCGCGATCCGCTGCTGTGTCCGCTCCTGCGTTGCCGTGATCAGGGCGGCAGCCGCAGCGGCGAGCAGTGTCAGGGAAATCACCGGCAGCCAGCGATTGCCCGGTGGGGCAGGTGGCCCGGTCATGGGTCACGCCCGTATATTGCAGGTTTGGTCATGCGATCGATCATTGGCACCGTCATGTTCATCAGCAGCACCGCGAATGCGATGCCATCGGGATAACTGCCCCATGCACGGATGGCGTAGGTCAGGATACCAATGCCCGCGCCGTAGAAGATCTTGCCCCGATTGCTGGCGGCGGCCGTGACCGGATCGGTGGCGATAAAAAAAGCACACAGCATGGTGCCGCCGCTGAACAGGTGAAATCCGGGCGAAGCGTGGGTGGCCGGATCGATCAGGTACCCCAGCGTTGCCATGCCCAGCAGTCCGGTGAGCATGGCAACGGGAATATGCCAGCGGATGACCTTCTTGTAGAGCAGCCAGATCCCGCCGAGTGCAATGACGTTGTTGATCCATTCCCAGCCACGACCACCGAAATCCCCGAACAACGGGCTGGCGCGGATTTCGTCCACCGTGAGCATCCTGCTGAGTTCGGTCTTCATGGTATCCAGGGGTGTGGCGCGGGTCAGTGCGTCCAGCGTGAGGGCGTCCGGCAGCGATCCGGTCAGCGTATATTGAATGGATTGCAGCCAGGACAGGGGCTGGTAGTCGATGTCGCCGATGTCCGGTGGCAGCCATCGCGTCATTTCCTCGGGAAACGAGATCAGCAGGACGACATAACCTGCCATCGCGGGATTGAAAATATTGTAGCCCAGGCCACCGTAAAGGTGTTTCGCGAAGCCGATGGCAAACACCGTACCCGTTACGGTAATCCACCATGGTGTCAGCGGCGGCAGCGCCAGCGCCAGCAGGACAGCAGCGACCACCACGCTGTAATCGGTCAGGAACACTTCGATGGAGCGGTGCCGCAGCTTAAGCGCCACGGCTTCGGTCGCCAGCGCAGCGGCAGAGGCGATCAGGCAGTTGAGCAGTACACCGATGCCGAAAAACCATGTATACATCAGTAACGCCGGGGTCAGCGCATAAAGTACCTGACGCATGATCGCCGGAACATTGTCCGCTGCGCGCCAGTGCGGGCCCGTTGCGGTAGAAAACTTCATGGCTTTTCGGTGTCTGCGTTCTTGTCGCGGGCCACGCGCGCCATTACCGCATCGATCTGGCTGTCCGAGACGACCCCGGCCGACTGTTCCTGCAGTTCATGTTCGCGTTGCACTGCCTGCTGCTGCAGCCGGGCTTCCCGGGCTTCGAACCGCTGTCGTGCATGCAATGCGCGGCGTTCCTCCAGCTGCGCCTGCCGGAAGCCGATCTTGGCCAGCGAAAAACGCGCCGTCAGCGGAATCGCGCTGGGGCAGACATAATCGCAGCAGCCGCATTCCAGGCAGTCCGGCAGACCCAGGCTTTCCAGTGCCTGTCGGTCCTGTTGGCGGCAGGCGACCAGCAGTTCCTGGGGTTGCAGGCCGGCCGGACAGGCCTGCAGGCATTCCGAACAGCGGATACAGGGCAACTCCGGCTGGTGTTCTGCGGCGGTCTCCATGAGCTCACCGGGCGCTGCTGCGATGATGCAGTTATTGGCCTTGCTGATGGGAATACCGTCATCGGGCAGGGCAATCCCCATCATCGGTCCTCCGGCAATCAGTTTTGCCGGCGTTCCGCGGTATCCGCCTGCCATGGCGATCAGCTCGGCGATCGGCGTACCGATGCGGGCTTCGATATTGACCGGCCGGGACACGCCTTGTCCGGTAACGGTCACGATGCGCGAGATCAACGGGCGCCCGGTCGCAAAAAAATCGGCGACGGCCGCCGCAGTGCCCACATTCTGGCAAAGATAACCGATGTCCTGCGGCAGGCCGCCGGATGGTACCTGGCGGCCGGTAATGAGTTCCAGAACCTGGCGTTCGCCGCCGGAAGGATACTTTGCAGTGACCTGCGAGACATCGATTCGGTCGTCATTCAGCGTCTCCAGCGCTTCGTGGACCGCCACCCGCGCTTCGGGCATGTCGGTTTCCACGGCCACGATGCAGCGCTGTGTTCCGGCTGCCCTCATCAGGATTTGTGCGCCGCGCAGAACCCGTGCAGCGCGGTAGCGCAGCAGCACTTCGTCGCAACTGATATATGGCTCGCATTCCACGCCATTGAGAATCAGTGCGTGAATCCGTGCTCCGCAAGACAGCTTTTCGGCGGTCGGAAACATCGCCCCCCCGAGGCCGACGATCCCGGCGCCGGCAATCGTTTGCCGGATCTCGGCAGGCGTCATGGACATCGGGTCATTGGCCACCGGGTGCGGAGTAAAGTCCTCGTCGGTTCCGTCGCCGCGGATAACGATGGCGGTTTCCATCGAGTGATGCGCGCTGAATACCAGGCGCTCTTCCACGGCAACGACCAGCCCGGATATCGACGCGTGGATATCCGCGCTGCCCGGTGCAGTCGCGCGGGCGACCGGCTGGCCTGTCGAGACTTTTTCACCGGGCTCGACGATGGGTACAGCGGGCCTGCCCGCCGATTGATTCAGTGAGATGGCAACTTCGCGAGGCGGCGGGGCGATGACGATGGCATGGCCGGTGGATTCCGCCTTGCGCGCCTCGGCGCGAATACCCCAGGAAGGGCGTCGAGGCTGTAGATTATACGTGTGCAACAATCGCCCGGGTACCTGCGGATACCGCGCTCATGGCAATGCAATCGACCGGGCAGCTTGCAATACACAGCTCACAGCCGGTGCATTCGTCACTGATCACGGTGTGAGTAAAGAACTGTGCGCCGAGTATCGCATCCACGGGGCATTCCTGCAGGCATCTTGCACAGCCGATGCAATGTTCCTCGTCGATCACGGCAGTGGCCAGCGGGTCATGGTGTCCGCAAGACAGGTCCGGCGACAGGGCCGGCCTGTCGAGCAGATCTGCGATGGCGCGAATGGTTGTTTCGCCACCGGGCGGGCATTGATTGATGTCTGCCTGCCCGGCGAGAATCGCTGCGGCGTAGGGCCGGCATCCGGGATAGTCGCAGCGGCCGCACTGAATCTGCGGCAGCAGGTCGTTGATTCGATCGACCGCCGCCTGTTCGTTGCCGGGCAGCCGTCGTGCCGCCATGCCAAGCAACAGCGCAATCGCTGCCGCCATGACGGCCATCACGATCACGGCCGTCATCCTCGGGCCAGCCCCGTGAAGCCGATAAATGCCATGGACATCATTCCGGCAGTCACCAGGGCGATCGCTGCGCCCCGGAATGCAACGGGAACATCCGCGGCATCCAGCCGTTCGCGGATACCGGCGAACAGAATCATGACCAGGCAAAACCCCAGTCCTGCCCCGATACCATAGGCCAGCGCTTCGAGCAGTGAGCCGCTTTGCCGGATATTGAGCAGCGCAACTCCCAGTACTGCGCAGTTCGTCGTGATCAATGGCAGGTACAGGCCGAGCACCTGGTAGAGCAGCGGACTGGTTTTGCGGATCAGTATTTCAGTGAACTGTACGGCCCCGGCGATTACCAGGATGAACGAGATCAGCCGCAGGTATTCGAGCCGGAACGGAACCAGCAGCCAGGTGTCGATGAGATAGCTGAAGGCCGATGCCAGTGTCAGTACCAGCGTCGTTGCCAGCGACATGCCAAGGGCGGTTTCCGGTTTGGTGCTGGCGCCCAGGAACGGGCACAGGCCGAGAAACTTGACCAGTACGAAGTTATTGACCAGTACTGTCGCAATGATGATGAGCAGCAAGTCGGACATCGGTAACTCTACCGTGATGCGTCTACCATTTCCTCGACCGCCTTGGGGTCAATGCGGGTCAGCAGCGGACTGAACGGGTTGATCGTGCAGCCCAGTAACGGATACTCGCGATCCGCCCAGCTCGATTCATGGCTGGCCAGGAAGGTTTCCGCCTTTTCGGCGACCCCCGGCAGCACCGGCTTGAGATAGATCATGAGCACGCGAAACAGATTCAGGCTTTGTGTACACACTGCCTGGACTTTCGGCAGGTTGTGTTCCTCTTTCGCCAGTATCCAGGGCTTGTGCTCATCGACGTAACGGTTGGCGCGGTCTGCAAGCCCCATGATCTCGCGCATGGCCCGGCCGAAATTGCGCTGTTCGTAATGTTCTGCAATTCGTTCGCCGGCATCGACAAACTCGGCGTATAAAACCTCATCGTCAAGGTGATCGGCGAGCCGGCCGTCGAACCGCTTGCTGATAAATCCTGCATTGCGACTGGCGATATTGACGAACTTGCCGACCAGATCCGAGTTTGTCCGTGCTACGAAATCGTCGAGATTCAGGTCGATGTCCTCGATTGCGGCACTGAGCTTGAATGCATAGTAATAGCGGAGATATTCCGGATCCAGGTGCTTGAGATAGGTCTGCGCGGCGATGAAGGTGCCTCGCGATTTGGACATTTTCTGGCCGTTGACGGTGAGGAAACCATGGGCAAATACCCCGGTCGGTTTTCTGAACCCGGCGCCTTCGAGTACCGCCGGCCAGAACAGCGTATGGAAATAGACGATGTCCTTGCCGATAAAATGATAAAGCTCGGCCGTGCTGTTTTCACCGAAATACGCGTCGAATTCCAGCCTGGACTTTTTGCCCTGTGCCGAGTCACACAGCTGCCGGAAGCTGGCCAGGTAACCGACCGGGGCGTCCAGCCAGACATAGAAGTACTTGTCGTCGGTGCCCGGAATGCGGAAACCGAAATAAGGCCGGTCGCGGGAAATATCCCAGTCTCGCAAGCCGGCATCGAACCACTCATCCAGTTTGCGCTTGACGCTGTCGTCTACATGACCGGCGGAAGTCCACTGCCTGAGCATGGCGTCGAACGCGGTCAGTTTGAAAAAATAGTGCTCTGATTCCTTTTTCACCGGCGTGGCGCCGGAAATAACCGACCTGGGATCGACCAGGTCATCCGGGCTGTAGGTAGCCCCGCAGTGCTCGCAATTGTCGCCGTATTGATCCGTTGCGCCGCACGCCGGGCAGGTTCCCCGGACGAAGCGGTCGGGCAGGAACATGCCGGCTTCCTCATCGAAAGCCTGCAGGATGGTCTTGCGCAGGATGAACCCGCCCTCGTCGAGACGCCGGTAGATCTGCTCCACCAGCAGGCGGTTTTCCTCCGAGTGCGTACTGTGAAAGTTGTCGAAGCGAATACGAAACTGCGCAAAGTCCCTGATGTGCTCCTTGCGGAATTTTTCAACCAGTTCCCCGGGATCGATATTCTCCTGGCGGGCCCGCAGCATGATTGGTGTGCCATGGGCATCGCTGGCGCAGACGAACAGGCAATCGTTGCCGATCAGCTGCTGGAACCGCACCCAGATATCCGTCTGGATGTATTCAACCAGGTGCCCGATGTGAATGGGCCCGTTTGCATACGGCAGGGCACTGGTGACCAGGATTTTTCTTGGTTCGATGTTTGGCATTCGATTGGGTGATCCGGCTGCTAGTTTTTATCTTTGACGTCTTCGAAGCTGCGTTTCTCAATGGCCGCCTGGTACGCCGATTTGCCACTGATCATTGCGATGTCCATCAGGTTCCTCAGGGCATTGTCCATCGTGCACATGCCCATCTTGCCGCCGCCCTGCATCGCATTTTCGAGCTGATCCAGTTTGCCCTGGCGAATCAGGTTGGCGACCGCCGGGGTATTCACCAGAATCTCGAGTGCCGGTACCAGCCCGGGCTTGCCTTTTTTCGGGATCAGCTGTTGTGAGATCACGCCGCGCAGCGAAGTCGACAGCATGGTTCGTACGTGCGCCTGCTTGTCGGTAGGAAAGGAATTGACGATACGGTCCACGGTCTGGGCGGCGCCGTTGGTGTGCAGCGTGCCCATCACCAGGATGCCCATCTCGGCGGCGGTCACGGCAATGCTGATGGTCTCCAGGTCGCGCATTTCGCCGATCAGGATCACATCGGGGTCTTCGCGCAGGGCCGAACGCAATGCGTCGGCAAAACTGGCGCTGTGCACGCCGATCTCACGCTGGCTGATCAGGCATTTTTTCTTGTGATGGACGAATTCAATCGGGTCTTCGACCGTCAGGATATGGCCGTGGATGCTGTCGTTGATTTCATCGATCATTGCCGCCAGCGTCGTGGACTTGCCCGAGCCGGTTTTTCCGGTGACCAGGATCATGCCCTGATGCTGCCGGCACATATTGCCGATGGCGGCGGGCATTTTCAGTTCTTCAAGGGTGCGCGCCTGCGACGGGATTGCACGGAATATGCCGCCCATCCCGGTCAGGTGGCGGAAAACATTGACCCGGAAACGCGCCACGCCCCCCAGCGAGTAGGCGAAATCGGCCGAGTCCATCTTCTCGTAATGTTCGCGGGCCTGCGTGGACATGATCTCGAGCAATACGTCCTGGGCCGTATTGGCGGTGAGCACTTTTTGCTCCATGACGGCCAGTTCGCCATAGACGCGAACCCTGGGCGGCTGGCCGGCAACCAGGTGCAGGTCGGAGCCGTTCCTGTCTACAACCTGCTGCAGGTAGTGATCAATTTGCGCCACTATTCGAATTCCGGCAGTACGGTGGTGTCGGTAACAAATCGCTGGAACAGTTTTTTATCCACAGCGAAGCGAAAGGCGTCATCGGGATCGACTTCCTTTTTCTTGATTGCATCGATCAGCGCCTGATCCATCATTTGCATGCCCAGGTCGCGTCCGGTCTGAAGCTGTGCGGGAATCTGGTGGCTCTGGTCAGAGGTGATCAGCTTGGCAATCGCCCGGGTCATGATCATGATTTCGAGTATGGCCTTGCGTCCCCGGCCGTCCGGAGTCCTGACCAGGTTCTGGGTGATCACCGCATTGAGGCTTTGTGCCAGAAAGCTCTTGGTTTGTTCGCGCATCTCGCCGGGCAGGGCATCGACCATACGGTCCACGGTCTTGACGGCACCGGTGGTGTGCAGTGTGCCCAAAACGAGATGACCGGTTTCGGCAGCGGTCATTGCCATCATGATGGTTTCTGCATCGCGCAGTTCACCCACCAGTATGACATCGGGATCTTCGCGCAACGCAGCCCGGATGCCGTCGGCAAAACTGTGCAGGTGGCTGCCCAGCTCGCGCTGAATAACCTGCGATTTCTTGCTGGCATGAACGAACTCGATGGGATCTTCGAGGCTGATGATGTTGATGTTTCTCGTCGTGTTCAGGTGATCGACCATCGCCGCGAGCGTTGTCGATTTACCGGTACCCGTCGAGCCGGTGACCAGCACCATTCCCTGGTGGTGATCGCACAGCTTTTCGATGACCGGTGGCAGGGCAAGGCTTTCCAGCGTCGGTACCTCACCGGGAATGAAACGGAACGTGGCGCCGGCGCCGGTATCCTTGCGAAAAATATTGACACGAAATCGCCCGCCGTCTTCCGAGACGTAGGAAAAATCGAGGTCATGCCCGCTCATGAAGCGGTTTTTCTGGCTGGCCGACAGGATTTCCTCGATATAGGCCTCCAGTTCCGGGCCGCCCAGATCCCGGAACTTGATGGGCATCAGTTCTCCGTGCATGCGCAGCATTGGCGGGATGCCAACGGCAAGATGCACATCGGAGCATCCCTGGGCAAGGCCCAGCTTCAGAAAAGCGTCAATTTTTGCCATGGAAGATTCAGGCCGTTTGCTTGATGGCTTTGTGCAGTTCGTCCATCGAACTATACCGTTTGAGCTTATCGACCTCCATGGCCCGTTTGACAACAGCGGCCAGGGCCGGGGAGATGTCAGGATTCAGTTCCTCACACAGCTTGGCTTTCCCCTGGACATGCTGGTACATCACGGACATATGGTCTCCCTTGCTGTACGGCGGTATACCGGTCAGCATTTCGTACATGATCACGCCAAGACTGTAGACATCTGCCCTGAAGTCCACCTTTTTGCCCAGGATCTGCTCGGGCGCCATGTATTTGGGTGAGCCGATCACGTAACCGGTCTTGGTCAGCTGAGTATCGCCGGTGCTCGCGGCTGCTGCAACGCCAAAATCGACGATCTTGAGCAGGCCTTCGTCGTTGATCAACAGGTTGGCGGGTTTCAGGTCCCGATGCACGATGCCCACCTGGTGAGCCACGATCATGCCGGTGGCGATGTCGGCGGCCCAGCCGATGGCCTTTGATTCGGGCAGCGGCTTCCTGCCGGTCAGCTCCGCGCCCAGCGTATGGGAGGGGAAATACTCCATCGAAATGGCATACAGCCCGTCCAGGTGGAGAAAGTCATAAATTCGAATCACGTTCTTGTGCGTGATCTTGCGGGAATAGCGCAGCTCGTGAACGAAACGCTGCATGGTTTCCTCGTCCGAACTGACATTGGGATTCAGGAACTTGAGAATCAGCCGTTCCTGGACGACCGTGTCTTCAACCAGGATGACCGTGCCGAAGGCACCCTTGCCGATTTGCTCGATATACTTGTAGCGGCCCTGGATGACATCGCCGGTTTTCAGCTTGGTGATGTCCAGGACCGGGGCGCTGTCGCTTTCCGCCTCCTGGACGATTTGCGAAATATCGGCGCTGTCGATCAGCAGCGTGTGGGCCGGCTCGGCCAGGCGCTCGGCTTTCTCGCCGGCGGCGATGGCACTGGTCGAGTAGCGATTGTCGATGCGGATCACCGCATCGGAAGCGGCTCTTGCGATGGTTGCATCCGTGCCGGTGGCCAGGGGCTGCAGCCGGGACTTGATGGTGTCGGCCATCGTGCTGTCGGCCAGTCTGGCAACGGCCGATACGGCCTCTACCTGGATCTGTTTTTCCTGCCGGTCGAGCATCGGCAGCAGTTGTGGCAATACCTGCTGGTCGCCCAGGGACCCCAGTGCCCGGATCGCCGCGGGCACCGATTTCGAATCGCCGGAAAGCATCTTGAGCAGTGCCGGGATCGCCTTGGTATTGCCGATCTCGCCCAATGCATCTGCGGCCCGTTCGCGAACCCACCAGTCCGTGTCGCCGGTTGCCTTGATGAGGTGACTGACAGCTTCCTGGTTTTTCGTCTGGTTCAGGATCTCGATGGCCGACCGGCGGATGTTCTCGTCCTTGTCACTGACCAGCTCCAGCACCGCGTTCATGACCTTCGGCCCGCCGATCTTTGCCAGTGCATCGGAGGCCCGTGACCGGACCCACCAGTCATTGTCTGCGATGGCTGACAATAAATACTTGATGGATTTCGGTTCGGCGATTTCGTTGAGTACCTCGACCGCCGAGCGGCGGGCAAACTCCGATTCGTCCTTGAGCACTTCGATCAGGTGCATCATCGTGTCGGGGTGATTGAGCTTCACGACCAGGTCTACTGCCTTGCCCTGGACGATCAGATCCGGATCGCTGAGCAGTGAGCAAATGAGCTGGATGTCGTTGATCCTGCCCATTTTTGAAAGTGCTTCGATCGCCGCTTTGCGCACCGACTTGTGGCTGTCTTTGAGCTGGGCTTCCAGTGCCCGGCTGACATCCTCGCGGTCGAATTTTGCCAGGATGTCGATCAGGTGAACCCGAACCGTGTGATCCTTGCCGGCGGTGCGTGCGATCAGGTCCGGAACCAGGTTTTCCGTTGCCACCTCGCTGATGATCCTGAACAGGGCGGCTTTCTCCCGGGGCTCGAGATCGTATGCCTTGCGCAACAGCTCCTGGACGTTCAGCTGTTTCTTTTTGGCACGCAGGATGTCGATCAGCGCCGTTGTCGATACGTCTTCGTTGCCCAGCAGATCCAGCAGCTTGTTGACGTTGTATCCGGAAGACGAGGACAGCGCTGACGCTACTGCGGAGACTGTGCGTTGCACGGAGTGTTTCAGCCCCTCGGCGACCGCCGCAAACGACTTGTCGTCCAGTACGTCCGTCAGCACTTCGATCAATGCGTTGGTATGGTCTTTATCGGTCGCGCCGATTGCCTCGATAATTGCCGGTACAGCGGCGGCCTTTTGCTTCTTGAGACTTTGTATGGCTTTCCGGGCGCCCGCAGAATTCACGCTCTGCTCGCTGAGCAGTTGCGATATACTTCGATCCGCCTTTATCGCACTGATAAATTTCATAGGCTAAAGACTTCGGCCCCACCTTCACGTTTGTCCGGGCACAACAACACAACACCCGGTGCGCCCGGCCATCACCAGATTTCCATTCCCCTGAGTGCAAATCACCGGCCCCGACGCGCGGCTATTATGCCATAGGGCAGCGGACTGCCTCAGGAACATTTCCACGCTGTCAGCATATCGGGCCAACCTGTCGCGCAATTCCTGCAGCAGCCGTTTCGCGGTCGCGTTCGGATCCGGATATACATCAATCTTCAGGTACAATGTGGCGCTTTACCCCCTCGGTATGCCGTTAAATCGGTCACGAATTATGAAAAATCCTCTTATTAAACAAATCGAGCAGGCTATTGCCGGTGTCAGTCTTGCCGAACTGGGCTCAGATCTGCTCACAGCGGGCATTCCCTGCGAGATCGATGTCCCCGAAGGCGACCGTCGGGCCGGCATTACCATCAAACCGGGCTTCCCGGCTGACCGCTTTGCTGCCAGCCTGGAAGCGCAGTTGCGCCCGGCCGTTCTTGCCGCGGGCGCTGATTCCGTCGAATTCGCCGTGCAATGGAAAGTGCAGACCCATGCGGTCCAGGGGACCCTGGCGCCCAAGCCGGGTATCAAAAATGTGATTGCCGTCGCATCCGGCAAAGGCGGTGTGGGCAAGTCGACCACGGCGGTGAACCTGGCGCTGGCGATCGCCCGGGAAGGCGGCAGCGTCGGCATGCTGGATACCGACATGTACGGGCCCAGCCTGCCGCGCATGCTGGGTGTGCAGGGCCAGCGGCCCGAGAGCCTCGACGGCAAGTCTTTCGAGCCGCTGATGGCCCACGGGCTGCAGATGATTTCGATTGGCTGCCTGGTCAACGAGGAAGATCCCATGATCTGGCGTGGTCCCATGGTGACCCAGGCGGTCAACCAGCTGGCTTTTCAGACCAACTGGCGGGACCTGGACTATCTCGTCGTGGATCTGCCCCCCGGCACCGGCGATACTCAGCTCACGCTGACCCAGAGCGTGCCGGTCTCCGGCGCGATCGTTATCACCACGCCGCAGGACATTGCTCTGCTGGATGCGCGCAAGGGTTTGAAAATGTTTGAGAAGGTGAACGTCTCCATTCTCGGTATTATCGAGAACATGAGCAGCTTCGTGTGTCCCGAATGCGGGCATGAAGAAGCGATCTTCGGCGCCGGCGGCGGCGATCAGCTGGCGGGCGAGAGCGATGTGCCGTTGCTGGGGAAACTGCCGCTGGATATTCGTATCCGCAAGGAAGCAGACAGCGGGGCGCCGACGGTAGTCAGCGATCCGGACGGGGAGATTGCGGCCCGCTATGGCGAAATCGCGCTTCGGGCACTGGCGCAACTCGCTGCTCGCCCGGTCGACCACAAGCGGCATTTTCCGAATATCGCCGTCGAGAAAGGCTAATGGTCGAAAACTCGCCCCGGAATTGGCCCGAGAACTCGTCC
>JAJRXW010000205.1 GCA_024276095.1 Gammaproteobacteria bacterium | reverse complement strand
CGATCCATGCTGGTTTGATGCGCCCGGCTGTCGTAACCCATGTTGGCGAGCACGTTGCGCAGGTCAACGAGATCGAAGCCGCCGGCAAAATGCGGCAGAGCTTCCACCAGTTCGCGGGAAAAATTGTGCCAGCCCAGTGCCTCCAGCAGCGGCATCAGGCAGGAGGCGAACACCGAATTGCCGTTGAGGTCGTTGATGCCGTTTGTTTCCAGCAGTGTCGCCATTTCCTCAAAGGACATATCGGCGGATCGGGCCCGGTCGCGGGCGGGTTTTGAAGCAGCAGTTTGTGTCATGGCTCGATCAGGCACGTGCGAGTTTGATTTCGTTAACTTGTGTAGCGGTCGGGTTAAACGGTTCATGCGGCTGCAGTACGCCGTCTTTCATTTCATAGCACCGGTCGCAGATTCTCAGGAAGGAGGGTCGGTGAGTCACGATGACCATGGTCAGATCACCCTTGAATCCGCGGATCATCTGCTGCAGGCGGTTGTCATTGATCAGATCGAAGTTGGCATTGGCATCGTCGAAAAACAGGATGTCCGGGCGCGTGACCAGTGCCCGGATGATGATGATTTTCTGCCGTACGCCCTCGGAGAGCGTGGAGACGGCAGTGCTGCCGATGCGGGTATCGAGACCGTCGGGCAGCCTGGAGATAATGTCACTGAGACCCATGATCCGGGTCAGTTCGATGGCGTTGAAAATCGCCTCTCCTTCACGGAACAGCGTCAGGTTCTCGAGGATGGTGCCTTCATAGATCACGCCTTTTTGCGGCACGAAACCGATTCTTGCCCGCAACAGTTCGGGCGGGATACGCCAGATTTCGTGGCCATCGATGGTCACCCGGCCTTGCTCGGGGACCAGCAGGCCCATCATCATCGACAGCAGCGTGGATTTTCCGGTGCCGTTCGCCCCGGTAATGCCGATGACTTCGCGGGGCGCGATTGAAAGCGATACCCCGCGCAGTATTTCCTTTCCTTCCCCGGGATAGCGGAAGTGAATATTGTCGACTTCGATTTTGCCCCATTCCCGGGGAACTTCATCTTCAGAATAGGCCGCTTCAGAGCGCAGATTGAAAATGTCGTCCACTTGCTCGCGGGCGATTCGAACGCTCTGGAACTGATGCCACAGTCCCATGACACGCAGCACCGGTTGAATGATTCGTCCCGTGAGCATTGTCCCGGCCGCAAGTGCGCCCAGGGTCATATCGTTGGTGACCACCGAAATGCTGCCGATGCCAACAAAGCTGATGGTGCCGATATTGGCAAGTACTGCGGCGAGCCCCTGGTTGACGCTGTTAATGCGGGCGATATCGTGAATACAGTGGGCGGACTGGCCCTGCAAACGCTCATAGCGGCGCAGCATCAGGGCTTCGATTGCAGTCGACTTGACGGTATGAATGCCACGCAGTGCTTCGATAATGAAATTTTGCCGGCGTTCATCGATGTCGGTCCGCCGTTGCAATGCCTGGTGCAACTGTGCAGCGGCGAACAGGGATACCACGCCGTAAAGGCCAAGCAGGGTGATCGGGATCAGCACCATGTTGCCGGCGATGAACCAGATCAGCCATGCAAACACTGCGACGAACGGCAGGTCCAGCAGCGTGACCATGGCCTGGCCTGAGTAGAATTCGCGGATCTGTTCGAGGTTTTTGATTTTCTCCAGATAGGTGCCGGAGGAGCGCGACTCGAACTGCATGGTATCGGCGCGCAGAATGCGGTTGATCGCCCGAACGCCTTCGCAATGCTCGAATTTTGCGCCTGTCCAGGCAAGGATAAAACTGCGCAGTATGCGCAGCATGGCGTCCAGGAAGATCACGACCGCCATGCCGATCATCAGCAGTACAAAGGTCTCGATGGCCTGGCGGGGCACGATCCGGTCGTAGATCTGCAGAATGACGATCGGCAGGGCCAGTCCCAGGATGTTGATTCCGAGGGATGCCAGCAGCACATCCGGACGTCGCCAGTTGTGCGGCAGCAGCACTCTGTTTTTACCGTTATCGCAGTTCATTCATATCTCTACGGTGTTCGGGTCCGTATTCCAGGGGCTGATGCACAACAGTACACTTCTGTACACCTCTGGCCTTATCGGCAGCAGCAGCCGGCGACTTTATGTACGAGTAGACAATTCGTACCCGACAGCCCGGAATTGTTCGGGTCTGGGATCACCATCACAGCCGGACTGCCTTGTTTCATCTAGACTTTCGCGGCTGTCGACCGGATCGACATCCGGGGCAGTGGGCAAGTTGCGGAGCACGGGTAATGGCAGATCGAGACGATACCGGTTTATCCACGGTAAACGGTGACGAGGAAATACGACGCCGGCTGTTCGAGAAAGCAGATTCTCGTGATGCCGGCATGTCGGTCGGCAGTGACGAAGAAGTTTCGTTGCAGAATATTCATATGGGCAGCGGCAGTACCCCGGATGACCCCGCCGGGAAAGAAGCCCGGGCACCGGGTGTTCGATCGGCCGACGACCCGCTTGCCGCACAGGACACTTTGACCGGATCTGCGGATGATCCCTCGCACGAGGCATGGTCTGATACCGGTTCGGAAAGGCCCCTCCCGGAATCTGAATCTGCATCCGGCACCGGTCGTCCGCAGCCGGACTCACCAACATCTGATACGGCCGTTGACGCCAGCAGCCCCGATATTCAGGCCGGGCCATATCGCTCAGCGCTCGCGAGTGCTGCGAGCCCGGTTGCGAATACGAAGCCTTTGCAGGCAACCAACAGTAGCGGTACGGAAAATGTGGTCAGCGAAAATGCAACCGCAGGGACACCGGTTGGCATTGCAGATTTTGCGCTCATCGATGACGGTTTGGTTACCTACTCACTTGCGGACGATGCCGGTGGCCGTTTTGCGATCGACGCCCGGACCGGCGAGGTGACGGTAGCCGATGCCGGGTTGATCGATGTTGAATCGGATGGCGGTCACAGCATTGAGGTAGTAGCCACCGGCGACGATGGTTCGGTATCGCGGCAGCAGTTTACGATTGTCATCGGCGATGCGAACGAAGTCGGCACTTCGGATACGGACGATTCGCCGGGTCTTGTACCGGAGGTAACGCCTGCGGTCAGTGAACCATCCAGTGAAGTCAGCGCGCCCACGGGATCGTCGTCTACGGCCGGGATTGCTGAAACCGGGGGCCAGGACGAACAGCAGCTGCCGGATGATGGTCGCGATGGAAGTGAAGATCGCAGCCAGGACGAACTGCAGGCGCAGGACGATGGTCGCGATGAGGACGAAGACCGCGGTCAGGATGAACAGCAGGCCAAGGCCGACAAGCAGGCCAAGGACGACGATGATCGCGATGGGGATGAAGATCGCGGCAAGGCCGAAAAGCAGGGCAAGGGCGATGGCCGCGATGAGGATGAGGACCGCATCCGGGACGAACAACAGGCCAAGGACGACGATGATCGCGATGGGGATGAAGATCGCGGCAAGGCTGAAAAGCATGCCAAGGACGATGAGCGTGATAGGGATGATGATCACGACGAGGATGAAGATCGGGATGACGCGCTTGACAGTGGTGAGGATTCATCAATAAACCAGGGCGCTGTGTCTGAAGCGGATGTTTCGGCTGTTGATGACAGCGATACAGCGGAAAATGTTGTTGCAGAGGATGCTGAAGCGGGCGCCGGAGTAGGTATTTCCGCCCGGGCGGAGGATCCTGATGCTGACGATGGAGTGACCTATTCGCTGGCGGATGACGCCGGTGGTCGCTTTGCCATCGATGCGGAGAGTGGCGAAGTGACGGTTGCCGATCCGGATTTGATCGATTTTGAGTCGGATGCCAGTCATACCATTCGGGTTGTCGCGACCAGCGATGACGGGTCAACCTCGGAGCAGACATTTTCCATCGCTGTGAGCGATGCCGAGGAGAATGTACCCGGAATCATCCTGACGGGTACCGAGGGTGTCGATAGTCTTGTCGGTACCGCGGGCGACGATTTCATCGAGGGCAAGGCCGGCAATGACATCCTGTCCGGCGGTGCCGGGGATGACCAGTTCTACGTAGCCGGTGACGACGGCCTGGACCAGATCGACGGCGGCGAAGGCTTCGATACGGTACAGGGCAGCCGCTGGAACGATGTGATCCGGGTGGAATCGGACCTG
>JAJRXW010000204.1 GCA_024276095.1 Gammaproteobacteria bacterium | reverse complement strand
GGTTGCCAGGACGGTTGCCCTGCACCAGGCCGGGAAAGAAGACTACAGCGACCATCTGCAATGCCTGCTGAATCTTGAGATTTGGTGCCGTATCTATCTGGACGGACAGTCTGCGGACGATATCGGTACCGAGCTTGCCGAGCGGGTTGCACCGGTGAGCATGCAATGAAAATCCTTTTCGTCTGTCATCGTTTTCCGTTTCCGCCCAGCAGGGGAGGGAAGATCCGCCCGTTCAATATTATCAGGCATCTGGGCCAGTCTGCGTCGGTAACGGTGGCATCGCTGGTCCGTTCCGAAGACGAGCTGGAACAGGGCAGGGGAATAGCGGAGCATTGTGCCCGGTATATTGCCGAACCGGTGGGTTCCATCGGGACGAAAATGCGCATGGTGCTGCAGCTGGCGACCAGTCAGCCGTCTTCGCTGGGTTATTTTTACTCGCCGGCACTGAAACGGCGCATCGACCGGGAACTGGAGACGGGGAGCTATGACCTGATTTTTGTCCACTGCTCATCTGCAGCACAATACGTCGAATCATGGCCGGAGATTCCCCGGATCCTGGATTTCGGCGATATGGACTCGGAGAAGTGGATGCTGTACGCGCAAAACCGTTACTTTCCCCTTTCCCTTGGCTATTGGCTGGAGGCTGTCAAGCTTCGCCGTGTTGAAAAGCGCTTGGCCGCGGCCTTCGATTTGTCCAGTTGTACCACACGTGCCGAACTCGAGACGCTGCAAAGCCTGGGGGTCGCTGCCGAAACCGGCTGGTTTCCCAACGGGGTCGACAGCGAGTACTTTTCCCCGGCTACCGAGACCTATGATCCGGACCTGATCTGTTTTACCGGCAGGTTCGACTATTTTCCCAATCAACGGGGTGCGGTGTATTTCAGTCGCGAGGTTCTGCCATTGATTCGCCAACGCCGACCGGACGCCCGTTTTACGATCGTCGGCGCAGAGCCACCTGCTTTTATTCGCGAGCTTGCGGAACTGCCCGGTGTGGAAGTGACCGGGACAGTGCCGGATATTCGCAGCTATGTGAGAAACGCGGCAGTGAGTGTGGCACCGCTGGATATTGCCCGGGGAACGCAGAACAAGATCCTGGAAGCCATGGCGATGGGCGTTCCGGTCGTTGCCAGCGAGCAGGCCAGCAAAGGCGTTGACGCGGTGGCCGGGGAGCATATCCTGGTGGCGGGCAATACCCGGGAATACGCCGATGCCGTTGTGCAGTTGCTCGAGGACCGGGCCTTGCGCACCGGGTTTGCCGATCGTGCCCGGGCCCGTGTGTTGTCCAATCACAGTTGGGCAGAGTCGATGAAGCGTGTTGATGTGCTGGTAGAAAGGTGCATGGCCGGGCGCGCGTCCCGTCGCTAGCAACGGCCGGATTCAGAATCGTGCAGCTGCTCACCTTTACGACGCTTTACCCGAATACGGCTCAACCCGCGTACAGCCTGTTTGTCGAGCATCGGTTGCAGCATGTGGTCAAAGCAGGCGGTATCGATGCCCGCGTGATAGCCCCGGTTCCCTGGTTTCCGCTGCGGGGACGCCGGTTCGGGCGTTACGGCACTTATGCATCAGTGCCTGGTGGCGAAGTCAGGCAGGGAATAGAGGTACTGCATCCACGGTTTGTGTCGATACCGAAAATCGGCATGAATGTCGCCCCCTTGTCGATGACCCTGGCGACCCGCGGTGTTGTGTCGAGGCTGGCCAATGGCGATAAGCCTTTCGAGCTCATCGATGCGCATTATTTCTATCCCGATGCCATTGCTGCGGCCGCGCATGCCCGCCGGCATCGTTGCCCGCTGGTGATCACGGCCAGGGGAAGCGATATCAACCTGATCGCCAACTACGCTGTGCCACGGCGCATGATGATCAGGGCGGCCTCACAGGCTGCTGCAATTATCGCTGTATCGGATGCCCTGAGGGTCAGGTTGATCGAGATGGGTGTGCCGGCCGGCAAGATTTCGGTGATTCGCAATGGCGTGGACCGGGAGGTATTTGGCGGTGCTGCCCGGGAGCCGGCCGGGATCCCGTCCGACACCGCGGTGGGCGCGGGCGAAAAACCCTGCAGGCATCTCATTTCAGTGGGGAATCTCGTCGAGCTGAAGGGGCACGATCTGGTTATCCGGGCCTTGTCCCGTATTCCCGACAGCCGGCTGACGATTGCCGGCGACGGGCCCTTGAGAAAAACACTGCAGCAACTGGCCGAGCGGACGGGCTGCGGCGATCGGGTACGGTTTACCGGCGCCATCGGCCAGAAGGAGCTGGCCGGGTATTATGCAGCGGCAGATGTCCTGGTGCTGGCATCGAGCAGGGAAGGGCTGCCCAATGTTGTACTCGAGTCTCTTGCCTGTGGAACGCCCGTGGTTGCCACAGATGTCGGGGGGTCGGGGGAATTGTTGACCGGGCCCGCAGCGGGGGTGCTGGTCCGCGAACGATCGGTGGAAGGCATCGTCGATGGAATACGGAAGCTGTTCCGGAATTATCCCGACAGGTCGGCGGTGCGCGGAATTGCAGCACAGTATGACTGGCAAAATACCGCATCGCAGGTCCGGGATCTGTTTTACCGGGTAATCGCGGATTATCCTGCAGGAACCAGTGGGACGGACTGAACCAGTGATGACTTCATTTGCAAGCCGGCTGACAGCGAGGGTTCTTTCGAGAGGAGGCAACGGGCGGCGTCTCGTCGTGCTTGCCTACCACCGGGTCTTTGCGAAATTCGATGCGCTTTATCCTGAAGTGCCGGATGTCGATTTGTTCGCTTCCCAGATGAAGGTGCTCAGGGACCGTTTCAACGTCATCCGCCTGAGTGACGGCGTGGAAGGCCTGAAAAACGGCGCCCTGCCGCCCGGCGCGGTAGCGATCACTTTCGATGACGGCTATGCGGACAATTATCACGTGGCTTTTCCTGTGCTGCGCGATCTCGGCCTGCCGGCAACCTTTTTCGTTGCCACGGGCTATCTTGACGGCGGCTGCATGTTCAACGACAAAGTGATCGAGGCCTGCCGGCTGGCGCCCGCAGGTTCATGGGCAACCGGTTTGCCTGATGTCGGGACCGTCCATGTGGATGAACAGAACCGCTTTGCTGCGGTGAAACAGGTCGTCATGAAACTCAAGTACCTGAGCCAGGAACAACGAAACGAATATGCCGATCGTTTGCTCGACGGCCTTGGCGGGGTGAGTCCGCCGGAGATCATGATGGAGTCCGGCCACGTCAAACGGCTCCACCGGTCCGGCATGGACATCGGCGCGCATACGATGACCCATCCCATCCTGGCACAGCTGGACGATGAGCAGGCGGAGCGGGAAATCGACGCAGGTCGCCGCACGCTGGAAACCCTGATCGATGCGAAGGTGTCGCTGTTTGCGTATCCAAATGGCAGGCCTGAAACGGATTATACTTCGCGGGATGTTCGGCTCGTCGAAAGAGCGGGGTTTGCCGGGGCGGTATCTACAGTCTGGGGATGTGCGGATGCGGCGACAGACCGCTACCAGCTGCCGAGGATCAGCCCGTGGGATCGAACCGATGCGCGTTTTACCCTGCGTCTCCTCAGGGCTTTCAGGCAATTACCGGTAATCCAGGCATCAGAGCGGTAAGTTTATGAGAGATATCATTATCGCAATGATCGTTTTCGGGCTCCTGCCGTGGGTGCTGATGCGCCCCCCGATCGGGATCCTGTTGTGGAGCTGGCTCGGGTATATGAATCCACACCGGTTGAGCTGGTCGTTTGCCTATGATTTCCCGTTTGCCCAGATCGTTACACTGACAACCTTTGTCGGCCTGATCTTCTGGAAAGAGCGCTGGCGGCCGCCGGCAATGTCCACGACCTGGATCTGGCTGATGTTCCTGATCTGGATGACGATGACGACCTTCTTTGCGCTCGATACCGAGGTTGCCTGGGTGGGTTGGGACAAGACCATGAAAATACAGATCATCGCTGTCCTGACCATCATGTTGATGCGCACCAGGGAGCGGATTCATCAGCTGGTCTGGGTCATCGTGGTTTCCTTCGGGTTTTTTGGCCTCAAAGGCGGTCTCTATGTTGTGCGGACAGGCGCGGAGAATCGTGTCTGGGGCCCGCCAGGAAGTTTTATTCAGGACAACAATGCGCTGGCGCTGGCGCTGATCATGACCCTGCCGCTGATGTGGTACCTGTATAACCTGGTGAAGAACCGCTATGGCCGGTTTGCTATCGCCGGGGTGATGGCGACTACCTGCCTGGCGATCCTTGGTTCGCATTCCAGAGGGGCCGTGCTTGCTGCCGGCATGATGCTGCTGGCGTTGATGATCAAGCAGCAGCATAAGGTCAAGATTGCCATGTTGCTGCTGGCAGCCATACCGGTGGCGATCTCATTCATGCCCGAACAATGGTTCGACCGCATGGGCACGATTGCGACCTACGAGGAAGACACGTCCGCCATGGGCAGGCTAAGCGCATGGGAATTTGCCACGGACATGGCAATTCAGCGCCCGATCGGCGGCGGATTCAACAGCTTTACCGAAGACAATTACCGCCGGTATTCTCCCCATATTGCCGACATGGTCGATCAGCGCGATGGCCGGTTCCAGGGCTCGCACAGTATTTATTTTCGCGTTCTCGGCGAGCATGGCTTTGTGGGGCTGGGCCTGTTTTTACTGTTGGGCCTGTCGGCATACCGGTGTGGCAGCAAGGTCATCAGGAAATGCCGCCGCATCGAGTCCATGCAGTGGGCGGTTTCGCTCGCCCAGCTGTTACAGGTCAGTATGATCGGCTTCGCCGTTGGCGGGGCTTTCCTGAACCTGGCCTACTTCGATTTCTACTATCACCTGATTGCACTATTGATCATATTGCGGGTTCTGGCAGACGAGGAATATCTGCGTGTGTCGGCCGAACAAGAGGACGGCGATACCGTGGGCGGCGCACAGCAGGCGAGTGTATAGGTAAATTATATTATATAAAACAATCTATTATAGATATATATTAAACTATATTCTCATTGAGATTTGCGCTGCTTACGCCGGTACCACAGTGCGCCAAGCAGCCAGACAAACAACAATACTTCCGTCCAGAAGACGCCGACCAGTTGCCACTTCAGTGAATTCATCCGGTCCTGCTGCTGCCGGTTTTCCGGCAGGTCCAGGATCCGGATCGTCGGATGCCAGCCCAATACGGTGGCCACCAGTTGTTCCAGCGAACGGGATATTTTACCGGCTGCCTTGATCAGCGGGTGCTGGTCATAGGAGAGCGAATCGTTGCCCCACCACAGATAGAATTCGTTGCGGCCCCTGGTGAAGTAGTCGATGGCTTCTTCATCACTCCGGAAACCGAAGCGCCCCCGGTCAAGCCGGTGTATCACTATCCTGGCCGGATCCTCCAGCAACAGCCGCCGAAACTCGAGCACAGACAGGGGCCTGTCATCTGCGGTGACATAAAAGCCGTTGAACACGTCCAGGAATACCCATTGGTCGAATTCCGGAATGAAAACCTCGCTTAAGGCGTGCCCCCAGCCACCGAAACCATCGAAAGACATTCCCCATTCACGGGCCTGCAGGCCGCTGGCATAGGTCAGGGCGTTCACAACCTGGGTGAAATCCGAGCAGTAGCCCTTGCCGGACTCCTGGATGACTGAAAGCGTCGTCACGGTGTTTGACTGGATGGCCTCGCCATCCGGGCCGTTGCGCCGCAGATCGCTGACGATCGCAAGCGTTTTGTTCCAGCTGTTATCGATCTGACTGTAGCGGTCGACCAGTTCCCGGACGGCTGGTGGAATCGCCCCGGACTCGAGCGGGAAATCCCGAGGGGTATTCCGGGGGGTCCAGTTGAAATCGGCGGGGCTGCTGGGCTCGATCAGCAGTGCATTCCTGAGTCTGACCAGTTCTTCGGTCGTGCCCAGATGCCCCGGCATGCCCAGCCGTACGACCCAGCCGGCCAGTATGGCCATTGCCACGATCAAACCGAAAATTGTGTACCTGGAAGCAAGGAACATGATGCCTGAGCCGATATTCAGATGACGTTGCCGCAGAAGTATACCCGCATCGGCCACGCCGCTACGGGACCAGGCGCACGAATCCGCAGCCCGATCCACCGGAGCCTCCCGCCAAAACCAGGCATTGTGTGGCCGGTGTCCCCTTTGGAGGGAATAAAGCGGACCGCAGGGAGCCATCCCGACAAAGGGGACAGCGGGCGCGCAATGCCGGACGATTGGCACGTCTTCCAGACCTGATCTGTGCCAAAGCTGAAATGGCAGCCAGTCCCCCGAGGCCAGGGGGCAGGTACTCTTTCCGGCGGATGGCTCCCTTGCGGTCCGCTTTATTCCGCCTCCAAGAGTCCCCGCCCCCTGGCCTCTGGCATCGGTGGTCGGGTTGGCTTTTCCAGAGGGGGATGATCGGGCGTTAATGGGGCGATCAGGTCCCGACGATCACACCTCGGCAGTCAGCCCGTTTGCCTCAAACCACCGTTCCAGCATGAACAGATTCCACATCAGCCCGCCATAGTAGGGCGCGTAGTCGTTTTTTTGCCGTTCGACGATATGATCGATGAAGCTCTCGGTAACGATTTCGCGTGTTTTCAGCGCGTTCAGGCGCTGGTAGATCATCTCGCGAAGATCGCGGTTTTTTGAAATCCAAAGGCCGGTGGGCACACCAAAACCATGTTTCGTCTTGTTGATGATTTCATTCGGCAGGAATTCGGCGAAGGTTTCCTTGTAGAACCGGCGCAGCTTGCGCAGTGTCATTTTCTGCCGCGAGGGGATATCGATCGCTGCGGCGACGACATCGTTTGCCAGCATCGGGAAATGTACATTCGTTCCGGCAAGGTTGCATGCGGTGCGTACCTTGGGCAGGTCGTTGTCCGCCAGGGTCAGCGTCCAGTCCAGGTACATCATGCGGTCTACCGCGTCCCCCGATTCAGGCTCATGGTAAAGCGCGTCAAGAAATGCGAACGGCTGTTCCGTGTCGATGCGGTCGAGAAACGCAGCAGTCAGCACGGAATCAGGCGTGTTACGAACCAGCAGGTGATAGGTGAACAGCCTGGCCGGAAGCGGAATGGACGCCTGGCGAACGTAACTTTGCATTTTTCCGAACAGGCCGGGCAGGCTCGAATCCATCGATCGGGGCAGGCGGGGTTCGAGAATGCCTTTTCTCAGAAAATTCGGCAGCAGGCCATAGAATTCGAACAGCATCTGTTTTTGATAACGATCATTGCCTGCGAACAGTTCGTCTCCTCCGTCTCCCGCGATCAGGTTGCGGATGCCGGATTTTCTGGCAACTTTTGCACAGATGTAGGTGGACAGTGCGGAGGCATTGCCAAAGGGTTCGCCATAGCCGCTGACAATCGTATCGATATTCTCAAGGATTTCTTGCGGTGAAATATAGTGTTTCACCAGTTCCAGATCGAAATGCTTTGCCGCGATCTGTGCGTAGCGGGTTTCATCATAGCCGGGCTCGTCGAATCCCATTGTTACCGCCGTCACCCTGTTCTTTCCCAGCGCCTGTGCGGCCAGTCCTGCGACGGTGGAGCTGTCCAGGCCGCCG
>JAJRXW010000203.1 GCA_024276095.1 Gammaproteobacteria bacterium | reverse complement strand
GGCACGATTGGCGATGCGGTCCTGGACAAGAAGCAGATCCAGCAGATCCCTCCTCGGTACCGGCATGAACAGGCTTCTGGACAGCTGGGCACGAATCTGCTTCTTGAGATCGTCCGCTTCCCGCTCCATGCCGACGATCTCTTCACGGCATTCGGCCACCTTTTCCCACTCGCATCGCACGACGTGCTCGAACAGCGCTACCAGTTTTTTGGCCGCCTTGAAGCAGATTTCCATGTGATCCTGAATTGGGGTAACGGGAGAACTACCGAAAACCTTGCTGAAGTAATTGGCCATGATTTTTATGTCAGTTGGGTGGTCTTGAATTGTTAACGATATATTGAATTGCCGTTAATGCCAAATGGTTTCGCTGCCCGTATCCTGTCTCAACCCATCGAAAACCCCGGCTTGAGGGCCCCTGCCGCCGGCGGTACGGAACCTGCTGTATATCGTCGCGGCAAGGAACGAAGCGCCCGTCGATAGTAGCCCCTGCGCCGGGCAACTACGGCAGGATCGAAGAGGCTGCGATGCAGTTGTGCCAGCCCGGCCTCGACCTGGGCGCCGGTCATCAGCGCCGGCTCGTAAATGGCATCATAATAGGTACATTGATCCCAATAGGAATAATCCGGGAGCCGGCCCTGTTCCGTCAGGCGCCTCGTCATTGCGGTCGCCGGCAATGGCGTTGCAATGGTCAGTTGCGGGGTGATCTGCGTCTCGAGCACAAATTCGCGGATTCGCTCGAATACGGAGAGATCGTCATGATCGAAACCGACAATAAAAGCGCCCAGAACGATCATTCCATTGTCCTGGATCCGCTTGACGTAGTGATGATAGTTCCCGAGCATTTTCGACTTGAAACGATCTATACCCCTGAGATTGTCCGGGGACAGGCTTTCCAGCCCTACCAGGACCATGGTACAACCCGACTGATACATCAGCTGTAACAGTTCCTCATCCTTGGCGATACCGATATCGGACTGGGCCAGGTAGCGAATTCGCAGGGGAATCAACGCCTTGAGCAATTCCCTGGAAAATCTGCGATTGATGAACATATTGTCATCCGCAAACAGAAACAGCTGGTTTGGTGCTGCGGCACGTGCAGCCTCGACTTCCGCAACGATCTGCTCGACCGATTTCTTTCGAAACACCTTGCCGTAGATCTGCGGCACAGAACAGAAATCGCAGCTTCGGGGACAACCGCGTGTGGTCTGAACGGGCAACATCCGGTAACCCCGGCCCAACGAAAAATAGTCATCGCCGAGCAGGTCGTAGCGTGGTACCGGTGATGCAGTCAGGTCGATCCGGTCGAGGGCAAAATTCCGGTAGACGGGTTTGGGCCTGCCGGCCCTGAAATCGGATATGAACTGGCGCCAGGTGCCCTCTGCCTCGCCTGCCACCACCGTATCGACGTGCTGCGCCACTTCCTGCTCCATCACCGTGGCATGGGCGCCTCCCATCACGGTATAGACACCGCGTTGGCGAAACCCGGCGGCGATCGCATAGGCGCGGGAGGCATGCTGGGTCATACCGGAAATAGCGACGATATCGTAGCCGGCATCGAAATCGACCTGCCTGACCTGCTCATCGACATACTCGCAATCGACGTAATCCGGACTCAGCGCGGCGACGGTCAACAGACCGCAGCTGGGGATCATCCACGGCCGAAAGGCCTCGGGAAAGTCTTCCAGAAAGCCCGCCATGGGTGCGTTTTGCACGGCAAATTTCCCGTGGGGGAGGATCAGCCCGACGCTCAGCCTGTTACCGTGCGACAAGACATGCTCCGATTCCCCGGCGCCCGGGAGTATCCCGCTTTGGCCCGACTCTGCCTGTTACCATCGACTCACAATCTCCAGCGCGTCTCCCACCCGTATCCTGCCGCTGGTTCGCGGGATCAGGTTCTGGCCGAAGAACACACCGCCTTCGGGTCTGCGGCGGTAGCTGCTCAGCGTTCGCAGGGGCTCCTTGTCGGGATTGCGGATACCCGTATCGGGGTCAACTGTGGTCAGGATACAGCGATCGCTGTTTTTCGCTCCTTCGAACTCGACTTCCCCGATACGCAGCAGTTTCCAGTAGTCTTCATCAAAAGGCTGCGAACCGTCGACAACGAGATTGGGGCGAAACCGTATCGGGCTCACCGGGCTGTCGAGTCGACCGTTCAGGTCGTCCAGCGATGCCTCGGACAGCAGCAACAGCGGAAAACGGTCCGCGAAACTGACTTCATCGCCGGCGCGTCCGTAGTCCGAACCCACCGGTCGCACCTGCTCGTCGGTCATCTGCACCAGGCGGCAGTTCAGGCCAAGATAGTCCGAGAACCAGGCATCCGCCTCGGAACAGGCAAATACTGCGGCGCATACGTCATCCCAGATAGAAACCGTTGCAGCCTCGAGATGCCCGGCAACCAGTGGCAACCGTATTTCCGGCCTGCCATCGGCGCAGACCGACAGGCTGTCCCCCTGTATCGAGGTCCGAACCCTGACCAGGGCAGGATACCGTCGTGCAGTGATAAACCTGCACTGCTCGTCGACCAGCATCCAGCGGCGGTCCCACGGAAGCCCGCGTGGCGCGACATCCGATTCCGACAGTGCGATCGGCGCAGTGGATTTGATCGGGTAGATGTTGATCCGGGTCACTTCCATGGCCAATACCCGGATTACTCTGCAATCAGTACGAAATTGCCGAGTACCTGCACATCGAATGAAACCGTCGCTGCAGCAGGATCGATACGTACCGGTTCACCGCCTGCAATCCGGTATACCGGGTCGTAGCGCTGCGTCAATTCGTTGTAGATATATGGCCGGATCTCGGCAGGGTTGGCGACCAGGCCCGGATCATAGGGAAGGCTGACCCGTGCGGGCGCATTGAACAGCGTACGGTAGGGTCCGAACAGAATGACTTTCGAGACCGCTTTGGCCGGCAGCGGCAATGGCTTATCGGTACCGGCCAGGGCCTGGGTGCCGATGTAAGCCATGAAGTCATCCTTTGCCCCGTCAAGATAGTCGGAGTAGCCGGTGTAGGTATTGATCGCCCGGACCGCATCCGGGCCGGTATTCGGGTCATTGTCGCTCTCGGGACGAAAACGGTTGGCCCACTGGTACGACTCCGGCTCACCAGGTCTCGGATCCGCCGGTACGACCAGTCGTGCGCCGCGCAATGGGCCCTCGTTGACCTCCACCACGCCCCCGTCGGTTTTTTTGACGGCAGCGGTGGCCACCACGTCGATATCGAGATCCGGAAACACACCGAAACGCTCGATCCCTCCGCGGATACGATTGGCGTATCCCAGGGTAAAATCATCCATTACGTCATTGAACGCCTCGGTAATCTGTACCCGGGAATAGCCGGCCGGGCACTCGACACCGGGATCGGTGATCTGCTGGTACTCGCCCGGCCCGGTATAACGTTCACACCACGACCTGGAATAAATTTCGCTGTGCATCTCTTCAATCGAGTTGAGCGGCAGGTCATTGACCATCCGGATCTCAATGGCTGTCTGGGAACTGTTGTTGTACCAGTGAGACAGTAAAACGATGATCTCCTTGCGGCCATCCAGCCGAATGGCCTGTTCCAGGTTCTCCCGTATGGTCGTGTATCTCAACGGATCGTCGGGGTGACCCAGCTGACTGCTCGGCGATTTACCGTAGGCGAACAGGCTGTTGGTGCGGCTGTGGTCACCGCCTGTGCCCCCGCTTTTGGCGAAATTGAGCCGATACTCGCCGCCATACTGTTTGTCGAAGGCCTGCAGCAGGTACGGCTTGAGGCTGAGAAAATTCAGAAAAGCGTTCTCGTTGTACACTTCCTTGATGCTGGGCTGGGGAGACGAAAACGGTGCCGGTGCCGGATCGCGCCCCGGCCATGGCAGGCCCCAGGTCGTGTAGACAATGGATACCTCGCGGCCCGTTTCGATTCCCGCCAGGTACGGCCTGAGAAAATCCACGATCATTGCGTTGTATTCGGGCGTTCGCCCGACCTGCCGCACGGGCTCGATCATGACATCCTGTTCAGTGAACCCTGCTTGGCACAACGCCTTTTTTACCGGGTATAGATCCATGAAATTGTTTGCATAATTGTTGTGATCGGTCGTCTCGCGGGCGAGCACGAGGCGCCGGTAGCCGGCCTGCGCCAGAGCGACCGCCGTTTCATCGTGCCGCTCGCTGATGCCGGGAATCGCGGCATAGTAGCCGAAACGCAAAGCGACCCGGTCACCGTAGTAGCTGTGGATGTATTGCGAAATACCTGCCTCGATGTCCAGGGTGGCCCGGTCGTGCCGTGGTGGGGCATTCGGATCCAGACCCATCATCCGGTTCATCCATATGAACCGGGCCATGGCCATTTCACGGACATCGTGCAGCCCGTTCGGCTGTCCCGTTCTGACGATATCGGCCAGGTAGTCAGCGCCGTTTCTGGGGTCCGGGCCGAAGGCGCCGGCATTCATTCCGATCCCGTTACTCTTGACGCGCGCGATGCCGGCAGCTTCCGCCTGGTCTGCCGTCATGATGAGATCCGGGTCGACAATGGACACGTAGGTTCCATCCTGCGGATTCCGCCGGTAGATCCCCGAACCATCCCATACCTGCTCGAATCCTTTGGTTTTGAACGCCACGACGTACGGCAGCAGGCCTTTCTCGGAGCGGAACGGAAAAGTGCCGACAAAATCGCCGCTACACGGCTGGTCCGGCGATGTGGCGCGTTCGCCGATAATGGCCCGCTGCCGGATGCTCTCGGCATAGTCGACCATCGCCGTTTCCGGGGTCCCCCAGCCGGTCACCAGTAAAGCAACCTTTTCTTGCCCGGCGCCCGCAGCGCCTGCCTGTCCCTGCTGCCCGTTGCTGCAGCCGGTCTGAGCGGCCACCAGT
This sequence comes from Gammaproteobacteria bacterium, assembly GCA_024276095.1. Taxonomy (GTDB): domain Bacteria; phylum Pseudomonadota; class Gammaproteobacteria; order Steroidobacterales; genus JAJRUG01. The sequence continues at coordinate 1,094 of JAJRXW010000203.1, read as the reverse complement.
CCGCTGGTGACCGCCAGTATTGAAGCCAGCTTGCCGATTCGATTCATTGTCATTCCCCGCCTCGCGCAGAAAACCTGCCGGATCCCCGGCGCCAAATATACCCTGTTTCCGCTCGCTTGGATCGCGAACCCCGCCGGAGACCGGAATACGTGACCTGGGCCCGATTCTTCTGCGTCAGCGGTATATACAGATAATATTCGACCGCGCATAATTCTACCGACAGATCTGCCAACGATTAAACAACCCTAATATATTTCACAGCAGCGCGTCTCGCCGGTTTTATATCCAGGCGACCTCTGTTGGACAAGTGATGCAACAGGCAATAGCAACAGACCACACCTACCCTGCACAGGTTTGCCCGTGACCCTCCAGATTGGCCTGATCCTGCTGATCCTGGCATCTGCCCTGGTCCTGTTCGTGACCGAAGTCATTCGCATGGACCTGGTTGCGCTGCTGGTGCTTGCGGCCCTCGCCCTGACGGGACTGTCGTCGCCTACGCAGGTCCTGTCGGGATTCAGTAATCCCGCAGTTGTCACCGTCTGGGCCATGTTCATTCTCAGCGAAGGGCTGACACGGACCGGGATTGCAAATCTTCTGGGCAGACAGGTAATGAGCATCGCAGGCCACCGGGAAGCCGCACTGATTGTCGTTATCATGCTGGTCTGCGGTGCGCTGTCATTTTTCATGAACAATATCGGGGTCGCCGCCCTGATGCTTCCGGTGGTGATGGATATTTCCAGGCGTACCGAGGTTTCCCCATCGAGGCTGCTGATGCCGATGGCGTTTGGTACGCTGCTGGGCGGGCTGACCACGCTGTTCGGCACACCGCCAAACCTGCTGGTCAGTGCCGCTTTGGCGGACAACGGGTACACGCCGTTTGGACTATTCGATTACGCGCCGGTCGGATTCGGCGCGCTGGTCTCGGGTACGCTGTTCATTGCCCTGCTCGGCCGCTTTTTCCTGCCCACCAGCAGTCCCGCCGGACAGGCCCAGCAACATAGCCAGCGCAACCTTCGTACGCGTTACGGGCTGCAGGAACGCAATTTCAGCGTGCGGATACCGGAAGACTCCATACTGGTCGGCAGGTCCATTGC
>JAJRXW010000016.1 GCA_024276095.1 Gammaproteobacteria bacterium | reverse complement strand
GCCATGATCCTGGTGCGGTTTGACGAGGTTTCCCTGGAGTTTGGCGATCAGGTCATACTGCACGAGGCCAGCATCGCCATTGAATCGGGGGAACGCGTTTGCCTGATCGGCCGCAACGGTGCGGGCAAAACCTCCATGCTCAGGCTGATTACCGGTGCGCTGCAGCCCGATGGCGGCGAAATACAGTACAAGAATGACATTGTGATCAGTCAGCTGGAGCAGATGTTGCCGGAAGATACCGGGCAAACGGTGCATGAGATGGTGGCATCCGGTCTTGAAACCGTGCTGGCCCTGCGAACTGAGTACGAGGCGCTCGCTGCCGGTGACGATCCCGACAGGCATGCGCTGCGGGAACTCGAGAGCCTGCAGCATCGTATTGATGCGCTGGATGGATGGCATATCGAGCAGCGTGTCGAGACCATTATTACCGAGCTCAATCTTCCGGCGGAACGCCGCGTTGCGGAGCTCTCGGGCGGCTGGCAGCGGCGCGTGGCATTGGCCAGGGCACTGATCAGCAAGCCGGACCTGCTGTTGCTCGATGAACCGACCAATCATCTGGATATCGTTGCAATCCAGTGGCTGGAGGACAATATCTACGCTTACCCGGGGAGTGTGCTGTTCATTACCCATGACCGGGCCTTCTTGCAGCGGCTGGCGACCCGCATTGTGGAACTGGACCGCACGCGGCTGGTGAGCTGGCCGGGGGGCTACCACAACTTCCAGCGGCGCAAGGAAAAGGCGCTGGAGGACGAACGGACGGAGAATCGCCTGTTCGACAAGAAACTGGCTGAAGAGGAAATCTGGATTCGCCAGGGCATCAAGGCGCGCCGTACCCGTAACGAAGGACGAGTCCGGGCATTGGCGGCCATGCGTGCGCAGCGTGCCGCCCGGCCTGCCATGGCCGATCGTGCACGGATCAGTATCGACCAGGCCGATAATTCGGGCCGCAAGGTCATTCGGGCCTACAACATCACGCATGGCTATGGCGGCCAGACACTGTTCAGGAATTTCTCGCTGAAAGTGATGCGGGGGGATCGAATTGCGCTGATCGGCAACAACGGTGTCGGGAAAAGCACGCTGTTGCGAATCCTGCTCGGCGAGATAGAACCCCTGGAGGGAACCGTCAAGCATGGAATGGGGCTTGAGATCGGCTATTTCGACCAGATGCGCGAAAAGCTGGATACCGAAAAGAGCATTGCCGACAATGTCGGCGATGGTTCCGACTATATCCGGATCAACGGCAAGCAACAGCATATCGTCGGTTACCTCAAGGGGTTTCTGTTTTCTCCCAAGCGGTCGATGACGCCGGTCAAGGCCCTGTCCGGTGGCGAACGGAACCGGGTTATCCTGGCAAAACTGTTTACCAGGCCGACCAACCTCCTGGTGCTGGATGAGCCGACCAACGACCTGGATGTCGAGACGATGGAGGTCCTGGAGAGGCGCCTGGTCGAGTATGAAGGTACGCTGATCGTTGTCAGCCATGACCGGGAGTTTGTCGACAACGTGGTGACGAGTACGCTGGTTTTCGAAAACGACGGCCGGCTCACGGAGTATATCGGCGGCTACAGCGACTGGATGCGCCGCGGGCACAGACTGGCAGAGGTGGATCGCCCGGACAACCTGGCGGACCTGGAAAAACCGGGCGCGGCGGTACAGCACAAACAGCGCAAAAACCGGAAGTTGAGTTACAGGCAGCAATATGAGCTCGATCGTTTGCCGGAGAAAATCGAGGCTCTTGAGGCGGCGATCAAAATTCTTGAACAGGAAGTCGCCGCAGAAACATTCTACAGGCGGCCTCCCGATGAAACGCAGGCGACACTCGGAGCGCTGGAAGACAGGATAGCCGAACTGGATCGTGTGACCGAGCACTATTTTGAACTGGAAGGCCTGCGTGAGCAGTTCGAAGCGGAGAAGCGGGACAATGTCTGAGTCTTACCCTGTCGTTTATATTCGTGGCTACGCGATGACCCAGTCCGAGGTCGAGGATACTTTCAACAGGCCTTACTACGGGTTTAATCTCGGCTCGACGCAGATTCGCCAGGGCCGGCGGGAAAAACCGGTAATGCGCATTTTCGAGAGCCCGGTCGTCCGGCTGATCAAAGACGAGGCCTATGTCGATTCATTCAACCGGTTCGTCGATGCAGGCAATCGCCCGATCGCAGGCAGTGTTTCGGCACAGGGCGCCCGGGCGGACTGGCGCAGAACCCTGTGGGTGTTTCGTTACTACGACCAGGAATCGGAGCTGCTCGGCGGCGACAGGAAAGAAATCGAGGACTACGCTGTCGCACTGGCGGAGTTTCTGCACGGCATTCGAACCGCCTGCGGCAGCCCGGAGGATTTCTCGGTTAATCTCGTTGCACACAGCATGGGCGGGCTGGTCGCCCGGAGTTATCTGCAAAACGGCGGCCTGTTTCAGCGAGAGGAACTGCAGAATCTTGCACCGGTGCCGGTGAACAAGCTGTTTACCTATGGCACGCCGCACAAGGGCATCAGTTTCCGCAAAGGGCTGGGCTGGATAGAAGATATCCGCGATCTCGTCGGGATCGGCGGCGCAGACAGTTTCGGTGCGCAGCGCATCCGCGAGTTCCTGGATCTGGATGCCGCAGCGCCGCTGCACAGCTACACGCCGTTGCCCCACGCGCCGCCGCGGGAAAAGGTCATGAGCCTGATCGGCACGAATTACCGGGACTATGTCGTCTGGGCGGCGAAAAAGGGTGTCGGACCCGGCAGCGACGGCCTGGTGGCTATCGAGAACGCCTATGTTCAGGGCGCCCCGCGAGCCTTTGTCCACCGCTCGCATTCCGGCCCGTTCGGTATCGTCAACAGCGAAAGCGGTTACCAGAACCTGTCCCGCTTTCTGTTTGGCGACTATCGCTACGAACTCAAGCTGGCGCCCGTTGCCGCCCGAAGACAACTGCCCGGGCTTGCGAAAAGCGACACGCTGGATTATCTGCTGGTCGAAACCAGCGTGGTGATCCGCGGTCTGGCAGTGGAGGTTCAGCAGCGCAAGGAAGATACCCAGAGCGGGATCATTGTCGGCATGGAAGCGGCAGCGGACGGCAGTTATCGCGCCACAGATGAGCGTGATGTGCATCTTTATACCGGTTATCTGAGTGCGGCGAGAAAAAAGAAAGGGGCACGGTATCTTCGGGCCGCCCTGGACATCCGCATCGAGCCGCACTATCGGCATGACGGCTGGATCCGGGATTCGCGTTTCGAAGGCGAGGCGTTTTTTTCCGCCCGGTTGCATTTCGGCATCCGCGCAACCCGCGCCGGTATCCGGATCCAGTACCGCTGGGGGGATTCGCTGCAATCCCGGAATACGATGCCCAAAGAGGACGGTTTTTGCGAAATTCCGCTGCCGGCAGCGGCCAATCGCTACTTGGCAACCGGCGGAATCAGGCTGCGGGTTTCTCCCTGGTAAGCATCGCGGCCTGGCGCATCAGCCGGCCCGCGTTTGTTGTACGGTACGCAAGGCCGTGGCGATCAGGATGATCGATCCTCCGGCAATGGCCAGTGAGCCGGGAACCTCGGCAAGAATCAGCCAGACCCAGATCGGATTGAGGACCGGCTCCAGCAGCAGGACCAGCGACGTTTCCAGCGCTGTCAGATGGCGAATGCCCGAGGTGACCAGGACATAGGCAAAGGCGATCTGGAACACGCCAAGATAACCGGTGATCAGCCAGTCCTGCATGCCCGCACCTTCGATCGGGAATGCCCACATCGCCGACACCAGGCAGGCAATCAGGTTACCGATCAAAACCGCAACGATCGGGTGATCCTTCCCGCCGGTGTTTTCCGAACGGTTGCCGTCTTTGCCCGTATCTTTGCCGGTACCCGCGGAGCGCATGGCCAGCCAGCGCAGGCTGAGCAGCGTCAGTGCCCAGGTGAGACCGGCGCTGGCGGCAAGTATGTTGCCCAGCAATGGATCGGGCGCGAGTTGTGTCGGTGCATCGATCCGGGCAAAAAACAGCAGCATGCCCACCGCCAGTGTGATCATGAACCAGATATCGCGTCTTTGCGGGCGCTCTGAAAGTAACCATGGAGCAAGCAGCAACAGATAGATCGGCGCGGTATCCTGCAGAAAAATGGTATTGGCAGGCGTCGTGAATTTGTTGGCCAGCGAGAACAGGATAAACGTGGCGGCGTAGGGGATGCCGGCGACCAGTGTGCGCCAGCTCCAGTCCTGGCGCGCCAGGGGGCAGATAATCAGCAGTGCGATGACGGCAAAGCCGCTGCGCAGACCCGATACCTGCCAACCGTCGAATGAAACCGCCTTGATGGCCAGTCCGCCGGTAGAGAACAACAGCGCGCCGGCGATGATCTGCAGTCTTGCCCGAAGCGCCGGGTTGAAAAGTACTGGGCTCATGACCGGATATCTGTTGTTCTGTCCACAGGCACGCAAAAAGCGCAAAATAACTGCAACACCACTCCCGACAGCGAGAGGACTGAATTGATGACCATAACTGATTTTGACTTCGATCTGGGCGAAGAGATCGATTTGCTGCGGAAAACCATCGCAGATTTTTCGGCCCGCACGATTGCACCGCGCGCTGCCGAGATTGATACCAGCAACCGGTTTCCCCGGGACCTGTGGCCGCAAATGGGCGATCTCGGTTTACTGGGAATCACGGTTGATGAATCGTATGGCGGTAGCGGGCTTGGCTACCTGGCGCATGTTGTTGCAACCGAAGAAATCAGCCGGGCTTCCGCATCGGTCGGGCTTTCCTATGCAGCGCATTCCAATCTCTGCGTAAACCAGATTCAGCTGTGGGGTACCGACGAACAGAAACAAAAATACCTGCCCGGACTGGTCAGCGGCGAACATCTCGGTGCACTGGCGATGAGCGAGGCGGGTTCCGGGTCCGATGTGGTCAGCATGCGAACGCGCGGCGTGCGCGATGGCGACGATATCGTGGTCAACGGCAGCAAGATGTGGATTACCAACGGCCCGGAAGCAGACGTACTGGTGGTCTATGTTTCCACCGACCCGGCTGCCGGATCGCGCGGCCTGACGGCACTGATCGTCGAGAAAGGCATGCCCGGCTTTTCAACGGCACAAAAGCTGGACAAGCTGGGCATGCGAGGCTCGGATACCTGTGAGCTGGTATTCAGGGATTGCCGCGTGCCCGCTGCGAATATCCTGCATCAGGAAGGAAAAGGAGTAGCGGTATTAATGCGCGGCCTGGACTATGAACGGGTCGTGCTGGCCGGTGGCTCGCTGGGCATCATGCAGGCGTGCATGGATGTCGTATTGCCGTATATCCATGACCGCAAGCAGTTTGGCAGGCCGATCGGCGAGTTTCAGCTGATGCAGGGCAAGATTGCCGATATGTATGGCGCGATGAATGCCTGCCGGGCCTACGTGTATGCCGTAGCACGGGCATGCGACCGGGGCAGAACCACCCGCTACGATGCCGCTGCATGTATTTTGCAGGCATCGGAACGCGCGACCTGGATGACGCTGGAGGCAATCCAGGCGCTGGGGGGGAATGGTTATATCAACGAATACCCGACCGGCCGGCTGCTGCGCGACGCCAAGCTCTATGAAATCGGCGCCGGCACCAGCGAAATCAGGCGCATGCTGATTGGCCGCGAGTTATTCGCTGCCAGCGCCTAGTACACCCCCAAAGCCATACCCCGATCTCGGAGTCCCGCGCCAAAGCCGGAAAGGCGGCCGGTCCCCCGAGGCCAGGGGCCGGGTACTCTTTCCGGCGGATGGCTCCCTGCGGTCCGCTTTATTCCGCCTCCAAGAGTCCCCGCCCCCTGTCCTCTGACATCGGTAGTTGGGTTCGCTCTTCCGACAGTCTGATCATGGCTCAGTCTTCAACCGCACCGCCATGCCCGCAATCGCCGGACTCCCCGTCAAAACCAGGCATTGTGTGTCCGGTGTCCCCTTTGGAGGGAATAAAGCGGACCGCAGGGAGCCATCCCGACAAAGGGGACAGCGGGCGCGCAATGCCGGACGATTG
>JAJRXW010000003.1 GCA_024276095.1 Gammaproteobacteria bacterium | reverse complement strand
TATCATCCTGGACTGGGAATCGAACCTGCAGCAGACCGCAGCAGCGGCAAAGCTTACCGCCGACCTTGCCGCCGATCATCGCGAAACCTTTGCATCGATCGACGAGGTGCTCAGGCAACTGCAGTCGGAAAACAAACGGCTTACAGAAGACCTTGAACAGAGAGTCCTCGAGGTTGCCGGTCTTGAAGATGAAATCCGGGAACTGGACGAGCGGTTGCGTAATGCCGGCCAGGAGCGCGAACAACTGGTCATGAACCTGCAATCCAGGGCACGGATCCGGGAGCAGTTCCTGCAGATTGAAACCATGTTCAGCGATGATGAGGCGACCGTGCTTCGAGAATCAGACACGATCATTCTCAGGCTGGCCGGGCTGCGCTTCGGCAGCGGCTCTGCAGAACTGGATGCCGCCTCGGATCCGTTAATGGACAAGGTATTCGCCGCAATCAGCATCTTTCCGCGCTCCGATCTTGTCATCGAAGGGCACACGGATTCCAAAGGGTCAGACGCAACGAATCTGCGCCTCTCGCAGGAACGGGCAGATTCGGTGATGGCCTATTTTATCGACCGGCTTAAAATACCGGCACACCGCATCAGGGCTGTTGGCTATGGCGACACCCGGCCAATTGCCAATAATGCGTCGGAACAGGGAAGAGCCCGAAACCGCCGCATCGATATCATCATTACACCGAAACTGGATAGGCCCGATTACTGACGGCGCCCGTTCGCTGCGCCGCTGGTGACCGCAGCATCCTGCCGGGCGTTGCCACTGCGCCACCATTCTGCGATCACCGCGCCAACCCGCTCGTTGATCAGATAGCCATAGCACTTGTGCACATTCAGGCCATCCGGTCCCCGGAAAAAATTGAGCAGATCGACCTGATCCTCAATGCGTTCAACCAGCCCCAGCTCGACCATTTCCGAAAAATCATCGGCAAAAGTCCTGTCCAGAGCGGTCAGCTCCCCCACAGCGGAAAGATTCTTCCAGCGCCTGATATTACCCGGATAGCGCATTGCGCCGCGATACTGCGCACCCAGCAGCCGCTTCCTGACAAAGTTCAGGCCGAGCGGGCTTCCCATGGTCAGAAAAAGATCGACCTGGTTCGTATTGCCCAGCCGCCTGCTCAACTCCCAGAGCGCATCGTAGGCGATGACAGAACCCAGGCTGTGCCCAATCAACAGAACACGGCTGTCCTCATTCCATGCAGTCGTCAACGAATCAATGACCATCCGCCTGATTCGTGAGGCAATGCCGTGCTCGTTGCGAAAATACCGCAGTGTTTCCTGCAGCGTGATCTTGAGGTTCGGGTTGGCAACCAGACTGGTGAGAAAAGGAAACGTATCAATGAACAAATAGGTCAGTTGCGCCAGCTTCTTATGCCAGGCCATCGCCTCGCGAACATCCGCTTCCTCAGGCCCTTCCAGCCGGAAGATCCTGTCAATACCCGGCTTGTCCAGGTTGAAGTCGTAATACGTGCGGTAGAAACGCCAGGTCCAGGATATCAGCTGAAAACAGTCCTCACAGCCTTCGAGTTCTTCTGCAACGGTACTGTCCGAGCGGTGCACACCTTCTTTCAGGCTGCGCCACAACGCCGGTTGATGCACCGCTATGGGCGGCTTGGGCTTCATCCCCGGCACATAGATAATTATCCGCTCTCGCCGGCTCATCGAGACAACAGGTCGGCCAGACCCTCCAGGTCAGTCACCATGTAATCAGGCTCGGCCAGTAACTCCGGCCAGGGGAGGCTTTTGCGGTTAACCCAGGCGGTCGTCATGCCGCTTTGTCTTGCTGCCTCGATATCATTCCGGGGATTATCGCCGACATGCAGGATTGCCGACGGATCCAGGCGACTGTGGCGGCATACATGGTCGAATACGACCGGATCCGGCTTGGATGCACCCAGCTCCCTGGCGGTAAAAATATAATCGAAATAATCCGCCAGGCCAATTTGCCGAAGATCGGCATTGCCGTTGGTCAATGCAAGCAGGCTGTAGTTTTCGTTCATGCGCTGCAGGGCAGGCACCACATCCTCAAAGGGACTCACATCATTGCGTACCGTCTGAAACACATCGAAGGCCTGCTGGACCATCTGCTGCGAACAACCGGCCTTGGCAGCCATTCTGGCATAGGTCTGTTTCCTCAACAGGGACAGGTCATGGCACTGGCCCGGAAACTCCGCCGTAATGTTCTGGCGCAGGCTACGCATGTCCCGGGCCGAATATATCCGGGTCACCTGCGGATAATGCTCTGCCAGCCATGTATACACCGCCTGTTCGGCACGGCGAATGACCGGAGCGAGATCCCAGAGTGTGTCATCCAGATCGAGACAAATTGCTTTGATATAATGCAAATAACGAACTTCACGATTCATATTGGCGGCGCAGGTAGCTTTACCCAGCACCGTAGTCATTGCAAGCGACGGAGACTCTGCGAACCGGAATGAAATACCTGCACACCATGGTTCGCGTATCGGATCTCGATCTGTCCATGCAGTTTTACTGCAATCAGCTGGGCCTTCGTGAACTCCGGCGTATTGAGAATGACCGGGGGCGGTTTACACTGGTATTCCTCGCCGCGCCGGGTGACGAGTCGGCCATGATCGAGCTGACCTATAACTGGGACCCGCAACATTATGAGGAGGGCCGTAACTTCGGTCATATCGCCTATGAGGTCGCCGATATCCATGCAACCTGCGAAAAGCTGATGAATGCCGGCGTGATCATCAACCGGCCGCCCAGGGACGGCCATATGGCGTTCATCCGCTCTCCGGACAATATTTCCATCGAGCTGCTGCAGGCCGGAGAAGCCCTGGAACCACGGGAACCGTGGCTGTCAATGCCCAATACGGGCCACTGGTAACTAGGCAGTGAGCCGCTTGGCGGCCCGGAAACGTCCGGTCTGGACATGCGTATGTTTCGACTCGCGGATCACGACCCGATTGCGGCCGTCTTCCTTGGCCTGATACAGGGCCTCGTCTGCCATCTGGATGGCACCTGCCTGGCTGCGTTCGGCGCCCGGCATGACCAATGCCACGCCGATGCTGATTGTCATGTACTTTTCGGCGGACGCGGCCTTGTGCTCGATCTTGAGATTCATGACCGCTTTTCTGATCTGGTCCGGAAGATCATAGCCATAACCGCCGACGGGGCCGAACAGAACCAGAGCGAACTCCTCACCACCGTAACGGGCGGAAAAATCCAGGGGCCTCTGGGCGCTCATTGAGATCACCTCGGCAACCTTTTTCAGGGCATCGTCTCCCGCCTGATGACCGTAGTAGTCGTTATAGGCCTTGAAGTGATCGATATCGATCATCATGATCGTCAGCTGGGTCTGCTCACGCCGCGACTGTCTCCAGATGCGCTCCATGTAATCATCGAAACTCCGCCGGTTATGAAGGGCAGTCAGCCCGTCACGCTCTGCGAGCTGATTCAGCAGCTTCGACTCCAGGAAGGCTTTCCGGGAAGCATACTCCAGCTGGTAGCAGCAGTAGGCGCCGAACAGGTTAACCAGTACCAGCATGACGCCTTCGAAGAGCGCCTCTTCGGGGGGAAACCCCCAGTGAACGATACCGAAAAAATAGGCGCAGGAAATCAGCGCTGAAACCACCATTGCATGCCTGAACAGCAGGCCAAGGACCAGCCAGATCACAAAAATGCAACTGACTTCCGCTGCAAAATAGTATGGCATCCCGGCCAGACTGGCCCTGGTGGTAATCGATGTAATGACCAGGCCGATACAAAACGCGCTGAATGCGAGCAGGATCTGGTAAACCGCGTGATGCCTGGGCCGAAACGAAACCACCAGCGTTCCCACCAGTATCGGCATCAGCACCAGCAGTTCAAAGGCTGCCATGTACAGGGATATCTTGTGGTGAAGCATGCTGTAGGCGGTCACGGCCATGACCCCCAGGCCGATCAGCATCAGGATGGGACGGGCCTTTTCCATACCGCTTCGGCCATAAGCCTCACGGAAATCCTCTTCCACGAACGGCGAAAAGCGAAGCCCGCGAAACCCGCGTTTCCGCTGGTCATCGATCAATCGGTCAAGGTTGGATTGGGTACTAAAGGCCACCTGTTTCGGTTCCCGCCATCCCGATGTGGGCGTCAATATGTAAGACCGGATAAACTCGTCGAACCCTACCGATCCGCCTGATACTCGGATACAGCACAGATCACAGTTCCGCAGATTGCCGCACGGCGGCGTATATATGGTCTGATTGGCCCTAATGCAGGCGTATTTCGGGCCTATTCCAGAGCAGCAGCCCGGGTTTGGCGACCCGGACGCCTACCCGGATTCCGCCGGTGCCGCTGCTCGCTCCCAGTCCAGAATCGCCGCTTTGCGCTCAATTCCCCAACGGTATTTGCCGGGACTGCCGTCGGAACGGCAAACCCTGTGACAGGGGATCAGATATGCCAGCGCATTCCGGCCAACCGCGGTGCCGACCGCACGGGTCGCGGCAGGACGCCCTATCTGCTCGGCGACCCACCGGTAAGTCACCGTCGTGCCCAGTGGAATTTGTCTCAAGGTCTGCCAGACCGAGACCTGGAATTCGGTGCCGGCCAGATGCAGCGCCAGCTCGAAGGGCCTGTCAGGAGAAAACAGGCCGGAGGTCAGCGCCTCGATGGCTTCGGGTGCCGGCGACAGCCTTGCCTCGGGCCATTTCCTGGCGAGATCCTCGATTGCATCAGCCGGGCCGCTGTCAATAAACGCCAGATAGCAGATTCCCTTACGGCTGATCGCCGCCAGGCAATCGCCGAAAGGGCTCTCGATCACACCGTACTCGATGGGCGTCCTTGACTCCGATGCCGGCAAACCACTGGCGCCTGTTCTTTTTCCGGTCACCATAACTCTGGGGTCTGAAACTGGTTTGTTCATCGCCATTACTCCACGGCAGAGCCTCTATCGTGAGCCGCATGATATTTCGGCACCCGGCTTTATCCTGCAAACCGGACGCTCATGCAGTATCCCGCTTCGGGTATCATGCCCGCGTTGACCGGAAACATACAGACGCATGGCACCAGCAAACCACAACGAAATATCACGCCTGCCGCGCGCGCTGGGACTGACGGCAGATCTGATCGGGCTGTGCGGCATACTGCTTTTCCCGTTACTGTTTTTCCCGGCGCTGCTGCCTGCACCGAAACCCGATGTGCAGTCGCCACCGGCAACAGATTACTGCCTGATGGATCGTCCCGGCTATTTACGCGGAAAAGTATATGGCGCGCTGCAACTGGATATCGACTGGACCGGCGAGTCACTGTCCTGCGAGGGGATGTACTGCCCGAATAACAATGGAATTCGACTGTTTTTCTCCGGCAACGAGACTGAGCTGGCCGTGGTCATCGGGATCGATGGACGGCCCGGGAATATGCTCGACAGGGAGCTGAACGTCAATGTAACGGTCATTGACCGGCAAAGAGGCTGGTTCTACAGTACCGGGGGCCAGGACCGGTGCTGGACCCGCATCGATGCCGTAGAGTTATACCGGCCCCAGGCAGAGGAGCACTACCGGGTCGATGGCGTACTCTACTGTGCGGGTGCCCTGCCGTCTCTGAACGACAGCGGATCGATTACACTGGGCGATATCCACTATTCAGGGCGACTCAGCAGTGAAAATCAATGACACCATCCGGACCATGGCAGCCGGCCTGTTCCTGATCTGTCCGGCATATGCCGCCGTGCCAGAGAACCTGCTTCAGGATTTTGACCAGGCCAGCCTGATCATAGAAACCTCGGGAAACCACTGCATCGTACTGGATATATACCTTGCCAATACGCCGCAGCAAAGGGCCAGAGGGCTGATGTTCGTTCGCAAACTCGGCGCACTGGAGGGAATGCTGTTTCGCTATGCCAAGCCGTCCCGCATCACGATGTGGATGAAAAACACTTACGTTTCCCTGGACATGGTATTTGCAGATGCCGCCGGGACAGTAACCGGGATCGCGGCACATACCGAACCTCTCTCCACCAGGCGCATTGCGTCCCCCGATGCAACAACCTGGGTCCTGGAAGTCAACGCAGGGTTTTCCGAACAATGGAACATCGAGCCGGGCAGCCGGCTGCGGCTGTTACCTAGCGCCGCAGAATCGCCCACCAGCGTGCCACGCTGAGCAGGCTCATCAGCGATGCAGCAACATATGTACATGCAGCTGCTGCCAGCAGTCGTCGTGCGTGCTTTTCATCGCCCGGTTTCAGGTAGCGGCCTTCTGACAGGATCGGCAAAGCACGATTGAAACTCGCATCCCACTCCGTTGGCAGCGTCACTGCATGAACCAGCACGCTCAGGCCGAGCGACAGAAAACCGCCCAGTAACATCAAAAAACCGACCCCGGGTGCACGAAGCAACATTCCGATCAGCGGAGCCAGCATCAGCACCGACACGCTGGCCCGGCGCCGCAAGCCTGACCAGCTGCGAGCGCCACCGTAACGGCGCATAGCCTGTGGCATCCTGGTGGGCATGTCCGACCTCATGAGCCGCAACCGTAACCGCTGTCAGGGATCGTCCGGAATATTTGTCGTCGGTAAGCCTGACCGCCTTGGCCTCGGGATCATAGTGATCGCCCTGCTCGGTCACTTCGACCTTGACTTCAGTCAGTCCGAGTTCATCGAGAAGATGACGGGCCAGCTCGCCACCGGTGCCGGAATAACGATCCGGCGGATCGCTGTACTTGCCCAGTACCTGCTTTACCCAGATCCCCGGAACGAAAACGACCAGCAACAACAACAGAACGCCGAAAACTATGAGCATTACCGGTATCGGTTATCCAGAAGGTAAAACAGTGCTGCACTTGACCTCATAGCGATAGTCGAATCTGCCCGGGTTGCGCTCGAGAAACCCGAACTCCCGACGCTGCACAATCTCATATCCACCGGGGCACATGCCTCGAACGGCCAGCCATGCAGTCAGCCATTCCATACGGAGTTCCTCTGCAGCAGGATCGTCAGCGGGATATTGTGCATTCACCATCACATCTAAAAAAAACACGTCGTTCCGCTCGGCCGGCACTACCAGCTGACTGAGACGATGACGCTCAAAGTCCGGAGACTCATGCATGCCGGCACAGGAAGCCAGGAAACCTGCGCATACAACCCAGAACATTATCCTGGCCCGGCGAACCGGAATATGAACACTCATTGAACATTCCACCCTGTGATCACTGCGGTCGCAAAACTTCCGGCCGACATGAACTCCCCCGATACACTATCATGAGCCGACACAGACTACATGCGGTGCGATCCGGTCCGGAGACCGGCCGGATGACATATTTCGGGAACTCGGGGAAGTTTCACCGGTCTGAGGTGAATACCGTGCGCTCCGATTTCGGACTCATCGGCACCGATCATTGATACGTGATCTTTTTAAACACGCGAGGACTATAGTATGAAGGATAAAGCTTTGCTCATAGGCGCGGTAGCCGCCGCCATTTCAATGGTCGCACTGGCCCCGATTGCATCGGCAGAAAAACCGAAAATGGAGAAATGCTACGGCATCGCCAAAGCGCATCAGAACGACTGCGCTGCGGGGCCGGGAACGAGCTGTGCCGGATCGTCCACAACAGACGGGCAGAAGAACGCATGGATGCTGGTACCGGAAGGTACCTGCGAGAAAATCGTCGGCGGCAGTCTTTCATCATCGAACTGATGCCGGTGGGTTGTCACTGGACCTGATCCAGCCTGGCCTTCCCGGCGCGAACCGATGACCTCCCGAAAACAGCCCATCCGGAAACCCGGGCCAATCCCCGCTCGTGCGGGGGTTGGCCTGAAGCCACAGCATTTCGAAACGATACTGGACACGCAACCCGATGTGGGCTGGTTCGAGGTACATCCGGAAAATTACATGGGCGCCGGAGGCGCGCCGCATCATTTTCTGACCAGGATTCGTGAACACTACCCTTTGTCCCTGCATGGCACAGGACTTTCCCTGGGAAGCGCCGACGGCGTCAGTACCGCTCACCTAGAAGCGCTGAAAGCGCTGGTCGACCGATATCAGCCGGCACTGGTTTCCGAGCATCTGTCATGGAGTCGCTGGCAGAACATCGCCCTGAATGACCTGCTGCCGGTTCCGTATACGGACGAAGCACTGGCGGTACTTTGCCGGAATGTAGATACTGCTCAGAATATCCTGCAAAGACCCCTGCTCATCGAAAATCCTGCCAGTTACCTGCAGGTAACATTCTCTCATATCGAGGAGGCCGAATTCCTCGTAACACTTGCGCAACGCAGCGGGGCGGGCATCCTGCTGGATGTGAATAACGTTTATGTCAGCGCCTGCAACCACGGCTTCGATGCCAGATCGTATATCTCCCGCATACCCACTGAACTGATCGGTGAAATTCACCTGGCAGGCCATGCGATCGACCGGATAGACGGGCAGCCGATCCTGATCGACGATCATGGCTCGGAAGTATGCGCGGCAGTCTGGGACCTTTATCTGTATGCGCTGGAGCAACACGGCGCGCTGCCAACGCTGATCGAGTGGGACACCGATGTGCCGGCATGGCCGATGCTGTTTGAGCAGGCAAGAAAAGCGGAAGCGATACTGGAACAATCCTGCCGGAATATCGTGCAAAAGGCGTCTGCATGACCGGGGGGCAACTGAGCAGGTACCAGGCCGCATTCCAGTCCAGCCTGCTGGGCGAGAAACCCGATGCGGAGTTTCTCGACCTTGTCGTAAAGCAGTCGAAGAACGATGCTCCGGCACGAGTGGGCATTTATCGCAACAATGTTCAGCATTCACTGAGTGCTGCGCTGGCTGATCTCTATCCGGTCACCAGGCGACTGATCGGCGAGCAATGCTTCAGGTCGGCAGCTGTTGCCTACGTCAGGAAGAATCCGCCGGAACACGCGGCAATGGTTTTTTACGGTGAATCTTTTATCGATTTCATTGCCGGCTATCCGGCCTGCAGCCAGCTCGAGTATCTTGCCGATACGGCGAGACTGGAATGGTGTTGCCATCTGGCCCGTAATGCAGGCGACGCCGGGATTCTGGACCCGTCAAGGCTCACCGATATACCGGATGAGAAACTGGGCAGGCTGAGACTGGTTCCCCATCCTTCTGTGCGGCTGATGGAATCCCGCTGGCCCGTCGATGACATACAGCTGGAGAACCTCAAAGAGGACGTCGGCATCATCGATCTTGCTGCGTCCGCCCCGCGCCACCTTCTGATCTGGCGCGACGAACTGGAAGTCAGGGTCATTGCGCTGACCGGAAACTGCTATCGGCTGCTTGCGGCATTATCCCGGGGACAACCGCTCGATGCCGCATGGCAGGGCGTTTTCGAACAGGAATCCCCGGACGAGCTGGCAGGCATGCTCGGCTATCTTTTGGGACTTCGCTTGTTTATCGATTTCAGGACAGAAGGGGAATAGCAATGGCAAATCCGATCAGTCGTTTCGCTTTTTCGGCACGAAACATTTTCTCCGGGATTCCTGAGGATTTGCTGGCAATCAGCGCACGGATAGCCATCGCGACCGTTTTCTGGAATTCCGCACAAACGAAAATCAGCGGCGGCTCCTTTCTGGATCAGTCATGGAACGTATTCAACCTCAACCAGTCCACTTTCATGCTGTTTGAATATGAATACAGCTTGCCGCTGATTCCTGCGAACATTGCCGCTTATATGGCAACTTTCGGCGAGTTTTTCCTGTCGCTGGCCATTATCGCAGGGATCGCCACGCGGCTCAGCGCCACCGGGCTGCTGGCAATGACTGTCGTGATACAGATATTCGTATACCCCGATGCCTGGCCTACCCATATATTGTGGGCGACCGGTTTGCTGTACCTGATCAAGTACGGCCCCGGGCATCTGTCTGTTGATCGCCTTTTGTTCAGGAAATCCTGGGCATAAAGACAGCCGGCACCGGCCGGCGCAGTGCCGATACCCGGCCTGGCGGCCCCGAAAATAAAAAAGCCTTCACGACGGGCCGTGCATTAACACAGCCCGTCGTGAGGCTCCAGATTACCGCTTGAAAACTACGCGATTTTGTTGGCTTGGCGACGCATCCAGCCCAGCAGGCCAAGTGCGGAACCGAACAGCCAGACAGCCGCTGGAACCGGAACCACTGCGGCAAATGCCTCGGCGGCCAGTATGTCATGCAACGCTGCTGTCGGATGGATCGGGTCCCAGAATGCATAAGTTGCAGGATCGGCACACAGGCTCGGAACAGTGGAATCAAAGCACATGTCCGTCACATTGGTCAGCCCATAGGTTCCCGGGTTGGCAACTACATCCTGAAGAATTGCGAAGGTATCCAGCCGGACACCAAAGCCCGCTCCGAAATTCGCATCCAATGCATTGTAGTAGTTGAAATTGAACGCGCCACTGAGCGCTGTTGCGCCCGCCGCGGCACCGGGGCTGATCAGATCAGCCGCAAGAGATTTCGGCGTCAGTCCCAGGTCAGGAAGATTCGGCAGAATAAAATGCTGCGCACCGGCAGCAACCAGCGTACCGATCGCCGTCAGCAGGTTGGTGATCGCAGGCCCGATCGCAGCAATCTCGGTTCCCGGAGCAGCGCTGAGAAAATCATTGGCGCTGGCCCAGACCGTGTACAGTGCATTCGGATCGGCAACACCGCTGACATTACCCAGGTAAGCGGCAATCTCGTCCTGCAGCCCCATAAAAGGCCCGTTGACGTTGCCGAATGCCGGGGTGGTTACCGAACCGCCGCCCGTGGTCGCGCCGCCGCGCGCATAGCCGTCCAGTGGCACGCCCAGCGAAGCCGCCAGGCCTTCAACCCACACGGGGCCATTGGAGAACCGGCCGTTCCAGTATGGCGCCGGAGGAACCGCACCACCGGTATCGGCGAAAAGATTACCATTGTCGGAAAGACTGTCACCGAATGCGATGACTTGAGTATAGGTCGCGGCTGATGCTGCTGCAGCAAAAAACAAAGAGACCAGGAGCAGCCCGACGTTCATCGTCAGTTTCTTCATACTTATTCCCCTAAAAATGCTTTTTATAGTCGTTCAACTATACCCTAACCCCGAATTTCACCGCCCTCAAGTTGACATAAGCATCCGCAAACAGGGCAAAATTAACTTCTGCTTAATCAATTTTAGTAGATTAAAACTGCAACCCCGTGATTGTCCGGCCGAAAATCGGCAAATCATGTGCTCCGTAAAGTTGCCGGTTTGCCGGGCGGTATTTTTCCCGGGGCCGGCGCGGCATGATGACTGACACCTGTCAGACCGGTGCTTGCGCAAACATGCCGCGACAGCCGGATCAATCGACGCCTTGCTTCAGGCTCTCCTGACACAGCCGGGAAAGCTGCACAATATTTCAAAAACCAGGTTTGCGGCCAGTAACGACGTATTGCCGCTGGTGTCATACGGAGGCGCTACTTCCACCAGGTCGGCCCCGACCAGATTGACACCCCAGAGCCCGCGAATGATTTCCAGGGCCTGCGAGCCGGTAAGGCCGGCAGGCTCCGGGGTCCCTGTCCCCGGCGCCACAGACGGATCCAGACCGTCGATGTCAAACGACAGATAAGTGGCCGTTTTACGGCCGATGGACTCGCGTACCTGCTGCATCAGCGGATCCAGGGACCTGTACCAGCAGTCTTCAGCCTGAACCACCCGAACGCCCCGGTTCCGGGACCAGTCGAAATCCTGCGCGCCGTATCCGGTCGCACGCAAACCGATCTGGGTCATTTTCTCCGGGACCACCAGCTCCTCTTCTATGGCTCTCCTGAACACGGTTCCATGGGTGATTTTTTCACCAAACATCGCATCGCTGATATCCGCATGGGCATCGACGTGCACCAGGGCCATGGGGCCGTGCTTTTTCGCCAGGGCACGCAGAATCGGCAGGCTGATCGTGTGATCGCCGCCTATGGAGACGGGCCTGGCGTTGTGGCTCAGAACGTTATCGTAGAATCTCTCGATGATGGCAATCGAATCCCGGAGGTTAAAGGTGTTGATCGGCACATCGCCGATATCGGCAATCCGGAAACTGTCGAACGGCGCCGCTCCTGTTGCCATTCCGTAGGGCCTCACCAACACCGATTCATTACGAATCTCCCGCGGACCAAACCTTGAGCCGGAACGGTTGCTTGCACCGATATCGAGCGGCACACCGATCAGGGCAATATCCAGGCCTGCCGCGTTTTCCCGGGACGGCAGACGAAACAGGGTGCCCGGCCCGCCGAATCGCGGCATGTCATTTCCACCCAACGGCTGATATCGCTCTTTGTTCATCTGCCTGCCCACCTGCTGCTGACCCTGGTCGTTCATCCGGGCCTTTCGCTCCGGCAATCAGCGCCTGCCGGTTCATCGACGGCAGGTCCCGGGACAAAGTACCACAGAGCTGCCACAATATTCCGGCCCGCCATATCCGGTACCCGCCAATGACCGATTTGTCCAGAAACGCACTCAAAGAAGCGGTCATGGCGCCGTTCTGGCTGGATGATCCCGGGCGGCCCGAACCCCTTCCCTGTCTTTGCGAAAAGACCACTGCCGATCTGCTCATCGTCGGTGGCGGCTTCACCGGTTTATGGGCCGCAGTTCAGGCGAAGGAGCAGACCCCCTCCAGGGACGTCGTAATGATCGAGGCCAATACCGTTGCTTCCGGCGCTTCCGGGCGACCGGGAGCGATCGTGTCCACATCGGTGATGCATGGCCTGTCTAACGCAAAGCGTATTTTCCCCGACGATCTCCAGGTACTCGAACAACTCGGCCAGGAAAACATGCGCGGCTTCAGGGCAGCCCTCGAGCGATACGAAATCGATGCACACGACGAATGGAACGGCGAACTGATGGCCGCCATCAGCAAGGCGGACCTGCCGCTGCTGGACGCGGAGTTCAAACTGTGCCGGGAGTACGGCCATGACACATCGTATCTCGATGGCGAACAAACCCGGGCGGAAATCGCCTCGCCCTGCTTCCAGGGCGCTGTCTGGAACCGCAGCCTGAGCGGGACACTGCATCCTGCCCGGCTGGCATGGGGCCTGGAAAAGGCCGCCCTGCAGCTTGGCGTGAGAATATTCGAGAACACGCCGCTCAAGCGTATTGATCACGACTCGTCCGGTATCCGGGCGGTTACCCCGGCGGGTGGCATCAAAGCCGGAAAAGCCCTGCTGGCCACCAACGCATTCGCCGCCGGCCACCGCAAAATCAGAACCAGGGTCGCCAATATCAGGGACAGGGTCATCGCCACACAACCCCTGTCCGGCGAACAGCTGGACCGCATCGGCTGGCGCAACAGGCAGGGCGTCTACGACACCAGGATTCAACTGAACTATATGCGCCTGACCAGGGACAACCGCATCGTGTTCGGCGGAAAAATCGGTTATTTCATGGGCCGCGGGACGGCGGACCCGGCCATGGACAGCCGGCCGGCTGTCTATGAAAGCCTGGTCGATGCATTCTTCCGCACCTTTCCGCAACTGGATGATGTGAAAATATCACATGCCTGGTCCGGACCTATTGCACTGACAACGCGTATGGCCGTGCATTTTCAGCACTACTTCGACAACAAGGCCATCTGGGTCGGCGGCTATTCGGGGTTTGGCGTCTCGGCGAGTCGATTCGGAGCACGTACTGCGCTGCGATTGCTCGATGATATGCGTACGCCGGAACTGGACCTCGAGTTTGCCAGGTCGATGCCTGCCCGCATTCCTCCGGAGCCATTGCGATGGCTGGGTGCGGCATTAACCGTCTACGCACTGGATACCGCGGAGGAAAAAGGAGGATGGCGCCATCACTGGCTGGCACTGATCAAGAAGATGGGCTTCCCGTTGTGACCGGTTATTTCCACCCGTTCAGCGATCGATGCCGCCCATGCACATGTACTTGATCTCAAGGTAGTCATCAAGACCATAGCGGGAACCTTCCCGGCCCTGGCCGGATTCCTTGACCCCGCCAAACGGAGCCATTTCGTTTGAAATGATCCCCTCGTTGATCCCTACTATGCCGTACTCCAGCGCCTCGGCCACCCGCCAGATACGACCGATATCGCGTGAATAGAAGTAACTGGCCAGCCCGAATTCCGTATCATTGGCCATGGCGATGGCTTCTGCTTCGGTTCTAAACCGGAACAGCGGCGCGACCGGGCCAAATATCTCTTCGCGAAATACCCGCATATCGTCCCGGGCACCGGCAAGAATCGTGGGCTCGATAAAACAGGCGCCAAGATCGGAACGCCGGCCGCCGCACACCAGCTGCGCCCCTTTGCCGAGCGCATCGTCGATGAATTCCATGACATCGCTGGCGGCACCTGCATCGATCAGCGGCCCCATGCTCACACCATCCTCGACGCCATCGCCAAGCCGGAGACCGGCAACCGCTGCTGCGAATTTATCCGCGAATACATCGTAGATGCTGTCCTGAACCAGGATGCGATTGGCACAGACACAGGTCTGCCCGGCGTTGCGGAACTTGCAGATCAAAGCACCGACGACCGCCGCATCGAGATCGGCATCGTCAAATACGATGAACGGCGCGTTTCCACCCAGTTCCATGGAGGTGCGCTTGACGGTACCGGCACACTCCGCCATGAGCTGCTTGCCAACTGCTGTGGAGCCGGTAAAGGTGAGCTTGCGCACTGTCGGGTTCGAGGTCAGCTCCCGGCCGATCTCCCGCGTATTGCCCGTGACGATGTTGATCACACCGGCCGGAATACCGGCTCTTTCTGCCAGTTTGGCCATCGCAAAGGCCGACAGCGGCGTAGCACCGGCCGGCTTGCAGACCACGGTACATCCGGCGGCCAGCGCCGGTGCAATTTTTCTGGTCAGCATGGCATTGGGGAAATTCCACGGCGTAATGCAGGCCACTACCCCCACGGGTTGCCTGATACAGACCAGGCGCCTGTCACCGGCCGGTGCAGGAATGGTATCTCCGTAGATACGCTTGCCCTCTTCGGCGAACCACTCGATGTAGCTGGCCCCGTAGGCAATCTCGCCACGCGCCTCGGCCAGGGGCTTGCCTTGTTCGGCAGTGAGAATACGGGCCAGGTCCTCCTGGCTTTCCATCATCAGGTCGAACCAGCGGCGCAAAAGGCCGGCCCGTTCCTTGATGGGACGGTGACGCCAGAAAGTCATGGCCGAGTCCGCGCACTCAATGGCACGGCGTGTCTCGGCATCGCCGCATCTGGCCACATCGGCGATGACCTCACCGTTGGCAGGGTTGGTTACAGCAAACGTTTCACCGCTGTCGGCGTCGATCCATTCACCGTTGACGCAGGCCCGGGTGTCAAGCAGGCCTTTGTCCGTAAGCCCGATACTCATTCTTTTGATACTCCCCTTCAGCCAGGTCGCATCAACCGCGTTACTCCCACTCGTAACTGAACCTGATTCCCGTCGTCCTGGGCCTGCGAGGCCCGAAGAAATGCGAAGGCAGAATGCCGCCGTTGTTGTTCAGCCCATCCCAGGTAAATTCGTCCGTGAGGTTTTCAACATACAGATCCACCGACCAGTTAGCCGGGGCTTCATAGCCGATCAGCACCGCCATCTCCACGTAGGAATCGATCATTGTCTCCGGGAAAGCGCCCCAGCCGCCGCCACGTTCCGATTCCCAGAACGCTTCCAGGCTGCCGATGATTGCACCCTCCCCGGCGGGAAAGTGAGCACTCAGCACGGTGGACCCGGTCCAGTCAGGCGCCCAGAACAACGGGCTGCCTTCGCAACTGCCCGGCGTAGGGCCATCGCATACCTGCTGCAGGCCTGTCGCCTCGGTATCCAGCCAGCTAAGAGCAAGGTAGAGATCCCAGTAATCCCCCATTCGCGTGGTTATCGAACCCTCGACACCCTTTCCGTCCACCTGGCCGACATTTTCCACCGTATTGGCGCCGGAACCGGAATCGAAAAAGCTGATCTGAAAATCCTTGTAGTCATAGAAAAACGCCAGCACATTGACGTCGGTTGCGCCGCCGAACACCGTGCCTTTGTAACCGACTTCGTAGGAATCCACGGTCTCCGGCTGGAAACTTCTGGAACGCGCACCGGATGCCTGGGTCACGTCTTCCGTGCAGCAGCCGATCCTGTCACCGGCTCCGTCCACAAGCGCAAAACTTCCAAACCCGCCCGACTTGAAGCCTTCCGTGTAACTGGCATAGAACATCGCATCGTCGGTCGGTTTGTAGCGGGCGATGACCCGAATCTGGGTATCGGACCAGCTGTCGGAGGTATTGATACTGCCGTCGGTCGTGAAGCCATAGGCAAACAAAGGACCATACTGGCTTTCCGGCGCCGGCACGTTGAGACTGAAATCTTTCCGGTCATCCGTATAACGAACGCCGACACCGAAATCGAACTGATCGTTGACAGCGTAATTCAGATCGACATAGGCAGCCCAACCCGAATAATCGCCCCTGACGCGTCCGGGCTCCGTCAACAGGCCATCCGGGCTCGGGGAGAAAGGCGAACCATAATAGGCGTACAGGCTGGCGCAGTCCGTAATGCCGTTGCCGGGATAGTAGGCGTTACCATAGTAGTTACAGAAATTGTCTTCTGCTCCGGAGTTGGTAAACAGCGTATCGATATCCTCCTCGTAGTAGGAAGCGCCTGCATACCAGGAAAGCGGGCCATCCCCGTTCGATGTCAGGCGCAACTCCTGCTGAAAATAGGTTCCTGTCTGGTCCTGCTGGTAGTTGTTGATGTTCAACGGCGTACCGTCATAGTCTTCCGTGTAAAAGTAATCGTGATCCTTGTAGCCCGTGTTGGATGTCACAGTCGCCCAGTCCAGGTCATAGTCGAACCGGATACCGAGCGTCAGTATCTCGGCGTTATCGTTGTCTCCCAGCGATTGATCGGAATCCGCATCTCTCTCGGAGCCGCGCGGAGTAATGCCGGGACCGAAAATATCGACGAGATTCGTCCAGATATCGCCCTGTGCAATAGCCCGGTACACCGAACCTGACTGCTCACGATCTTCATACTCTACGAAAGAGTCCATGCTCAGCTTGTCACCGCTGTAGGCCGTCGACCAACGGATTGCCTGCTTGTCATGCTCTATGAGATCTTCTCCGCCGGAAAAATTCCTGACGAATCCGTCTTCGGTCGAGGTGTAGCCCGCCAGGCGCATCGCAAACGTATCGTTGACCGGTATGTTGATCGCACCCTCACCGACAACGTGTCCACGCTCGGCAATATCGAGTTCCACGTACCCCGAAAAGCCCCCGTCTATTTCCGCTTTCCTGGTATGAACGCTGAACGCCCCGCCGATCGAATTGCGCCCGAACAGAAAACCCTGCGGGCCGCGGAGAATTTCGGAACGGTCCATATCGTACAGGCTGGTTACCGCAGAACCGTTACGGCCTTCATAGAGTTCATTCTTGAAAAAAGCGGCCGATGGATCGCCGCCGACACCGAAATCCTGTGTGCGTATGCCCCGGACACTGATGGCATCGATAAAGCTGTCCTGGCTGTTTCCGGTCACGCCCGGGGTATATGAAACCAGGTCCTTGACGTCGTCCAGGTTGACCTTGCGGCTGAAATCGCCGGACAGCGCCGTGATCGCCAGGGGAACGTCCTGCACCGATTCGCTGCGCTTGGTGGCTGTGACAATCACCTCGTCGATCTCCTGCGCATTCGCTGTCGCGGCGGTCACGATTGCCAGCGAAATGGCCTGAGCAAGAACCGAGCGGCGTGACGTCATTCGCAGCGGTGCGATCGATTGAATGGACTTTGAAGACTTGCGGTTTCCTGATCTGCGGCGTGCCATCACAACCCCCTGTTTTGACTGACGAGCAACGCTAACGCTACTGCAAAATGCGGTTCAGGTCACCTGTTTCGATGCCTTTCAACCGGTATCCGGCCATATGATTCACGTCATGCCGGCGATGGATCTCGCAGCGTCGATCCACGTTACCCCTGGAGAGGGCACAATTCGACGCCGCTGGCTTCCAGAGACCGCAGCATAGGCGCCAGCTGCCGTTCATACTGCCGCCATCGCCCGACAGACCGGGTATGCACCGGCTCACGAACCTGTACGGCACTGGCGGTGGAAACGGCGCCGGACTGCCGATGAAAATGCAGGCAGGCTTCCTCCCAGGGCAATCCCAGGTACTCGATCAGTTTTCGTGCATTGGGCTCAAGATCGCCTGCGGTCTGCTCGTAGGAGACATCCAGAAACCGGCCGGGAAAACGATCGCGCCAGACATTCATCAGGTGCCAGTATCGCACATGGTGGCGAGCCATTTCTTCCTGGTCATAGGAATGCAGATAAGCATCGGCGAACAGCTGCTTGAAACTCGAAAAACAGGCATCCCTTGGATCCCTGGTCAGGTGAATGATTCTCGCATTGGGCAACGCCTTCAATATCAGGGGAATAAACAGGTAGTTCTGCGGCAGCTTGTCGACAAACCATGGTTTCCCGCCCTGCATTTTCCGCGTCGTCTCCATGTACAGTTCGCCAATCTTCACGCAATCCAGATCGAGCGCCGCTTCGAACAGTTCGGCGGAAAATCGCCTGGGGTCCTGAAAATTGCTCAAGCGGCGAATCGCAAGACCGAACTGCTGCAGTTCTCCGGCGGAATGAACCCGGGAGTGGCTGCTGAGAATTCGCTCGATCAGAGTCGTGCCGGTTCTGGGTTGGCCAAGAACAAATACCGGAGCGGCTCCCGCCTGTTGCACGGAATTGCCTGTCTGCGCGGTATCCCCGGAGCCATCGGCTTCGAGCCATTCCCGGGTGAAATGCTTTTCCAGAAACTCGAACACCCGGATTTCGCCGGCTTCATCGTATTCGACCGTGGTGCGGCGAATTTTCGCCCCTTTGCTGAATGCCTCGAAAGCGCTGTCCCACTGCTGCAGGTCTTCGTACAGCTTGCCCATCGCGTAGTAGTAGAAAGCCTGTGCACGCGGCGTTACGCCTTTGTGCCTGGCCAGCGCGGACAGCTGCCCTATATGCTCCTCATCGGTAGCCTTTCTCGATCCGGCCAGTGCCCAGTGCGCCTGCGGGCTGTGTGGCTCGATGTCGATAATCCTGGCAAAGATCCGTTCGGCCTGTTCGGTCTCACCGTGGTAGACCAGGTTATTGGCAAGATTCAAAAGGAACGCAGGATGCCCCGGCGCCTTGTCCACGGCAGCCTCGAACAACTGCCGGGCCTCACCATACTCTCCCATCAATGACGCAACGCCGCCCAGCAGGTCATGGACCATCGGGTCATCGGACCTGCACTTCCTTGCTTCCTGCAACGCTGCGTCGGCGCGATTGACCTGCCCCTCGCTCATAAACAGTTTGGCAAGATGCGCCCAGGCCGCCGCATGATTTTTCTGCAGCCGGGTAACGGACCCGAAGGCACTGAAGGCCGTTTTCCTGTCCCTGCTCTCCAGGGCCACCAGCCCGACAAGAAAATGGGCCGGTACCAGGTCGGGTTTTATTGCCAGCGCCTGGCGACAGCACTCGCCTGCCTTGTGAACCTCTCCCCGGGCCAGCAGATCGAAACCACGCTTCAGTATTGCCTGTAGAGATTCCCTGTCGGTCTGTTCTGACATGTCGATCCGCGTGCATTCGCCTGAAACAGGCCCCCGGCGGCAGTGCATAATATTGGCCTGCCTCTGTCAAGTTTGCCCTGTCGACGACCATAGCGCACCCGCTACAGTAACCGCGAATGGCAACGGGCTTCAGGCATCGTGTCGGGTGGCATTTTTCCTGTCGATAGCAGATGAATTCTGAGATGATTGGGCACTGGGATAATCGGCAACGGGACTTCGTGAGACATGACGGAGAATGTAGGCGCATTATTGCGCGCCGTACGAAAAGCCAGGGGGCTGTCGCAGCGGGAGCTTGCCAAACGGGCGGGCGTAACCAACAGCACAATCTCGCTGATTGAACAGGACCGGGTCAGCCCATCCATCAGTTCACTGAAAAAGGTCCTCGATGGTCTGCCGATGACCATGGCCGAGTTTTTTACCCTCGACGTGGACGAGGACAAATCGAACATCTTTTTCGCGAAAGACAGCCAGCCCAATATGGGGCAGGGCAATATCGAGTATTACCTGATCGGCGCAGGCCGGCCGAATCGCCAGATCGAAATCATGCGGGAAATCTACGGCAAGGGCTCCGACACCGGTGAGGAAATGATCCAGCATGATGGCGAAGAAGGCGGCGTGGTGGTCAGCGGAAAGCTGGAACTTACGGTGGGCGATACTGTTTGCACCCTCAATGCCGGCGACGGATACTATTTCGACTGCCGGTTGCCGCACCGGTTTCGCAATATCGGTGACAGTGAGACAGTCATTGTCAGCGCAAACTATCCGCCCAGTTTCTGACCGGCAGATATCGCCGGCAGTTAATCCAGCGCTCCCATCACCGCCTTGATTTCCAGAAAGTCATCAAAGGCATATGCACCCCATTCGCGGCCGTTACCGGACTGCTTGTAGCCGCCAAACGGAGCATCGTAGTCGCCTGAGGCACCGTTGATATGCACCATGCCGGTGCGCAGGCGCGCGGCGATCCGCCGTGCCCGTTCGAGATCAGGCGTCTGGACGTATCCGGACAGCCCATAGACGGTGTCGTTGGCAATCCGGACCGCTTCATCCTCGTCCTCATACGGAATAATCGCAAGAACAGGCCCGAAAACTTCTTCCCTGGCGATGGTCATATCGTTGGAGACGTTGGTAAATACCGTCGGCCGGACGTAATAGCCGGTTTCAAGACCCTCGGGCTTCCCCGGGCCACCCGCTGCCAGTTCGGTGCCCTCTTCAATTGCCTTTTCGATCAGGCCCTGGATCCTGTTGAACTGTGCTTCGCTCACCACCGGGCCCATCTGGATACCATCGGCCTGCGGATCGCCTACCCTGATACTTTCCGCTGTTTTACAGGCGATTGCTGTCGCCTCGGCCATTTTGCCCGCAGGAACCAGCATGCGCGTCGGAGCATTGCAGGACTGGCCGGTATTGGAGAAGCAGGTGCGCACTCCCCTGATCACTGCGGCTTCCAGATCGGCATCGTCAAGGATGATGTTCGGCGATTTGCCGCCGAGTTCCTGCGCTACCCGTTTGACCGTATCGGCCGCTGCCTTGGCAACCAGTATGCCGGCACGCGTCGATCCGGTGAAAGACACCATGTCCACACCCGGATGAGCGGACAGCGTGGCGCCAACACCCGGCCCGTCGCCGTTGACCATGTTGTAAACCCCCGCCGGTACACCCGCCTCATGCAATATCCCGGAAAACAGATAGGCGGACAGGGGTGCGATCTCACTGGGCTTGAGCACCATCGTGCAGCCGGTAGCCAGGGCCGGCGCCACTTTGCAGGCAATCTGGTTGATCGGCCAGTTCCACGGTGTAATAAAGCCGCAGACACCGACCGGCTCCCGAAAGACCATGCTGCTGCCCACTTTTTCTTCAAACTCACAGGTTTTCAGTGCCCGCAATGCTGCGGCAAGATGGCCGCTGCCGCACTCCGCCTGAGAACGGTAGGAAAATTTCGCCGGCGCCCCCATTTCGGCGGTGATGGCTTCGGCCATTTCATCGTAGTGCAACCTGTAGACTTCGAGAATACGTTCGAGCAGGGCAATGCGCTCATCCCGGCTTGTCTGCGAATAGCTCTCGAATGCCCTGCGAGCTGCAGCGACGGCAGCATCGACATCGACATTACCGCCCAGTGAAATCGTGGCAATCGCCGACTCGGTTGCCGGGTTGATTACATCCAGTGTCGCGCTTGAGTGTGGTTCTACCCAGCCACCGTCAATGTAGAAGTTCCTGCAATCTTTCATTTTGCCCAGCCCTGTACAGAAGATAATCCGATTCTAACCGCTCTCGCGGGACAACCAAAGATCGAAAACCATGCCCCGATGTTGCAACCGGGCAAAGCGTAGTTTAGCATATAAACCGAATAATCATTCGGTTTATATGCGGGCCGCAGGCTGCTGTGACCGGCTCGGTGAACAACATGGCAAATACCACGGAAAACAACAACAGCAATGCTGCCAAGGGCTACGTCGAGTCCTATTATTCGGCAACAGCGGCGCCGCTGCGGCATCGCCCGCGCCTTGAAGGAGATATCGAGGCCGATGTCTGTATCGTCGGCGGTGGCTATACCGGCGTTTCCACCGCCCTGCACCTGGCCGAACGCGGCTACAAGGTGGTACTGCTGGAAGCGGAACGCATCGGCTGGGGGGCTTCGGGTCGCAATGGCGGCCACGTTGGCGTCGGCCAACGGAAAGAGCAGCACGAACTGGAAACCCGCCTCGGGAATCCGACTGCAAGGCTGCTGTGGGAATTCGGCCTTGAGGCAGTCGAACTGGTCAGGGACCTGATTGTCCGCCATGACATTCACTGCGACCTGAAACAGGGAATTCTGCATGTCGCCGCCAAGCCGGCCGATGCAGCAGGCCTGCGCGCTTACTGTGAGCACCTGCGCTTCAGGTACGATTATGAACAGGTTCGTTTCACAGACAAGGAAGAAACCGGGCGGATGGTGGGATCTGAAAAGTTCCATGCCGGGCAGCTCGATACGGGTTCGCTGCACCTGCACCCCCTGAATTTTGCACTCGGCCTTGCGCAGGCCGCTGAAATCGCCGGCGCACGGTTATACGAGCACAGCCGCGTATGCAGCTTTGACAGGGAAGAACCGGTAACCGTTCGAACTGCCAGCGGTTCCGTAAAGGCCAGGTACCTGGTCCTGGGTTGCAATGGCTATCTCGGCAAGCTGGATTCTTCCATGGCTGCAAAGTTCATGCCGATCAACAATTTCGTACTTGCCACGGAGCCATTGTCCGACTCGCAGGCACGCGCGCTGATTCGAGACGATGTGGCCGTACAGGACACGCTTTTTGTCATCAACTACTGGAAGCTGTCCGGAGACAATCGCCTGCTGTTCGGCGGCGGGGAAAACTATACACCGAGGTTCCCGAGCGACATCAGGGCATTCGTCAGAAAATACATGCTCAGGATCTATCCGCAACTGGAGCAGACACGCATCGACTATGCCTGGGGCGGCACCCTGTCCGTCACAATGAACCGGCTGCCCAGTTTCGGCCGGCTGGCAGATAATATCTTCTACGCCCAGGGGTACTCCGGCCATGGCGTCCCGACAGCTACCATGGCCGGCAAGCTGCTGGCCGAAGTCATTTCCGGAACAGCCGAACGTTTCGATGTGATGGCCAGCCTCCCGATACCGAAATTCCCGGGCGGTCGCTGGTTGCGCTGGCCGGGGCTGGTACTGGGCATGCTGTACTACTCGCTCAAGGACAAGCTCTAGAACAAGCTCCAGGACCGCGGAACAGCTGCCCATGATGCCCAGAAAAAGGACCGGCAAAACGCCCGCTGCCCGCGGGCGTCTCGAGCCCCGCCGTCTGCCGGTCCAGAGCCGGGGCAGGGAACGGACGCGGCAGATTCTCGATACGACGGCACGACTGCTGGAACAGGTCGGCATCGATGACCTGACCACCATCCTGATAGCCGACAAGCTCGGGATCTCTGTCGGCGCGCTCTATCATTACTATCCTAACAAGCATGCAATCCTGCATGCCCTGGGAACGCGCTGGCTCGAGGAAATTGCGTCTGCACTGGACGAAATCGAACGGCAAGACCTGGAAAACTTCAGTCTTCATGAATTCCTCGATCTGGCAGTTGACCGGCTGTTGTGCGTATACAAACGCCAGCGAGCGATGCTGTCACTGGCGCAGGCATTCAGCTCGATACCTGCTCTGCGCGATCTGGACGAGCAGCATGACTGCTTCGTAATCCAGCGATTGATGGCAATATTCAGGCGGCTGGGATTTTCCGCATCCGGCAATGAACTCAACCGTCTCGGCCGCACCTTTCACGAACTGACGCACGCGCTGTTACTGGTCATCGTCAACCAGCACACAATACGCGCCAGTCGTACCACTGCCGACCTGAAAAGAATGGCGTTTGCACTGCTTGCACCGCATCGAAAAGAAGACCTGACGGCGACGGCGGTGGTAGAGCCGCCATAGAGTTTCGGGTGCAGCCAGCCATGACGGCGCGGGCCCGGGTAAGGGTATCGCCACTACAAGGCACATGAGCAACCCATCAGGAGCACCAGGTGAACAGCGTACTTACCACGATTACACTGCAGGGATTGATGCTGGCGTTTCTGCCGGCAGCAGTCGTAATCGCCATCCTGATTCGCTGGTCGGCCGGCGCTCCAACAGCAATATATGCGACGCTGCGCATGCTGATTCAGCTGCTGCTCATCGGCTATGTGTTGATTTACATCTTCGCCACCGATCACCCCGGAGTCATCGTTGCTGCCATGGCAATCATGCTTGCCGTAGCAAGCTGGATCGCGATTCGACCTTTACAGAACAAGCAGCCGCATTTATATCTCAACGCACTCGGCGCAATACTGGTCTGCGGAGTTCTGACTCTCGTACTGGTCAGCCAGGCCGTAATCAGCGTTCAGCCGTGGTTCAGCCCGCGCTACGTGGTGCCGCTGGCAGGAATGATCTTTGCCGCTGCGATGAATGCTGTCAGTCTCGCTGCCGATAGGTTTCAGGCCGAAAACGAGAAGGGAACTCCGTATGCACAAGCACGGCGGATCGCATTGCGGACCGCGCTGATTCCGGTCGTCAATTCACTGTTTGCGGTTGGCCTGGTATCGCTGCCCGGAATGATGACGGGGCAGATTCTGTCCGGGGTTTCGCCGCTGGTGGCCGCCAGGTACCAGATTGTCGTCATGACCATGCTGTTCGGCGCTCCCGGAACCCGGCCAGACCTCAACTCGAGCCTCAACTCGGAAAAGAAAACCTGGCCCCTTCCCGCACACCATCCGACGGCCAGCGCTGCGTAATCGTCTTGCGGTGCGTATAAAAACGTACGCTGTCCGGACCGTAGGCATACAGGTCCCCAAACAGCGACCGCTTCCAACCGCCAAAACTGTGCGATGCGACCGGAACCGGCAAGGGTACATTCACGCCCACCATTCCGATGCGTATATTGTCGGTAAAAAACCGCGCCGCTTCGCCGTCCCTGGTAAAAATACACGCACCGTTACCGTACTCATGGGCATCGATGATTGCCATTGCCTGCTCCAGGCTATCGACCCGGACAACGCACAGCACAGGACCGAATATTTCCTCCCGGCAGATCTGCATCGAAGGTTCGACGCGGTCGAACAGGCAGGCACCGAGAAAAAACCCGTCTTCATGACCGGCCACCGACAGGCCCCGCCCGTCCACGACAAGCTCGGCTCCTTCCTCGACACCCAGATCGACATACGCGCTGACCCGCTTTAAATGCGCCCCGGTTACCAGCGGCCCCATGTCATTGCCGGCATCGGTCCCGGCGCCCACTTTCAGGTTCTTCAGCGATCCGGCCAGCTTTCCGACCACGGCATCCGCCGTCTCTTCGCCGACACACACGGCAACGGAAATTGCCATGCAGCGCTCGCCGCATGACCCGTAGGCCGCCCCCATCAGCGCATCCACAGCATGATCGATATCGGCATCGGGCATGACGACTGCGTGGTTCTTGGCGCCACCGAGCGCCTGAACACGTTTCCCGTTCTTCGTTCCGGTACGGTAGATATGCTCTGCGATCGCAGTGGAACCGACAAAACTGATGGCCTCGATCCGCGGATCCGCCAGCAGGGTATCCACGGCTTCCCGGTCGCCGTTGACCACGTTGAACACGCCATCGGGCAGGCCGGCCTCTGTGAACAGGCGCGCAAGCAACAGCGGCACGCTCGGGTCCTTCTCCGAAGGCTTCAGGACAAAGGTGTTTCCGCAGGCGATGGCCATCGGGTACATCCACATCGGCACCATTGCCGGAAAATTGAACGGCGTAATGCCCGCCACGACACCCAGCGGCTGGAATTCCGACCAGCAATCGATATCGGGGCCGGCATTTTTCGAGAACTCGCCCTTGAGAAATTCCGGTGCCCCGCAGGCATAGTCAACAATTTCCACGCCCCGCAGGAACTCGCCCATCGAGTCCGGCAGGACCTTGCCGTGCTCCCCGGTAATCAGGGCTGCAATCTCGTCCGCATGTTCTTCCAGCAGCGTCTTGTATCGAAACAGGATCCGGGCACGCCGGGACGGCGGAGTATTCCGCCAGGCGGGAAATGCCTGCCGAGCCGAGGAAATGGCGTTCTCTACCGTCGCTGAAGAGGCCATGGCGACGTAACAGCGCGTCTCTCCGGTCGCCGGATTAAATACCGGCAACGGGCGGCGATCGTCCGTTATGACTTCACCACCGATAAAGTGCCCGACAATCCTGTCGCTTCCTGCTCCTGCAGCAGATTGACTTGTCATCATCTCTTCCCCTGGTTTACTCACTTTGCCTTGTTGATGCTGGTGATATTTTCGGTGTTACGCGTACAGTGACAACGAAGCGCTGCTAGTCAAGCCCGTCGAGCACCCGGCGCAGCGACTCGAATGCTTTTTCCAGGTCATCCGGCACTGCATTGAGGAAGGGGGAAAACTGCAGGATGTCCATCCCGTTGCGTAACACCAGGTTTTCTTCCCAGAAGCAGCGTTTGTGCGTCTCCAGTCCCCGCAGGCCGGGAGCATCCTCGCGCGGTTGCAGTTCAATGGCGCCCATCAGGCCAAAATTACGCACATCGATGACCAGCGGGTGATCCGAAAACGCATGCAGCAGCTGCTCGAAAAGACCCTCCAGTTGACGTGCCTGCTCGAAGGTTCCCTCTTCGTGATACGCATCGAGAGTAGCAATAGCCGCCGCCGCGGCAACCGGATGACCGGAATAAGTGTAACCGTGAAACAACTCGATAGCCTGCTCCGGCCCCTGCATGAACGCATCATGGATCTCATCGCGAACCAGCACCGCCCCCATCGGGATGACGCCGTTGGTCAGCCCCTTGGCCGTGGTAATGATATCCGGCTGAACACCGAAACGTTCAGCGGCAAACGATGCGCCGATGCGACCGAACGCCGTGATGACTTCATCGAAAATCAGCAAAATACCGTGCCGATTGCAGATCTCGCGCAGACGCTCCAGGTACCCGACCGGGGGCGGCAGAATCCCGGTAGAACCGGCAACCGGCTCGACGATGAC
>JAJRXW010000202.1 GCA_024276095.1 Gammaproteobacteria bacterium | reverse complement strand
CTATTTCATCGAAATCAGCAAGGCCCAGGCCGACAAGGCCCCTGAGGACTATATTCGCCGCCAGACCCTGAAATCCGCCGAACGCTACATCACGCCGGAACTCAAGGAGTTCGAAGGCAAGGTACTCAGTGCCAGGGAGCGGTCGCTGGCCCGGGAGAAAAAACTGTATGCGGAACTGCTGGCAGCACACGAACCCGAACTCGACGGCCTGCTCCGGATGGCGGATGCCATGGCATCGATCGATGTGCTGATCAATCTCGCCGAGCGCTCCATCGATCTGGATTTCTGTGCGCCGGAACTGAGCGACAGACCGGGCATAGCCATCACTGCCGGGCGGCATCCGGTGGTTGAAAAAGTACTCGATCAGCCCTTTATCCCCAACGATCTGCAACTGGATGACCAGCGCCGGCTGCTGGTGGTTACCGGGCCGAACATGGGCGGCAAATCAACCTATATGCGCCAGGCGGCACTGATCGTGATCCTGGCGCACATCGGCAGCTATGTACCGGCACAGTCGGCTTCCATCGGGCCCGTCGATCGCATTTTCACCCGCATCGGCGCGGCTGACGATCTCTCCGGCGGACGTTCCACCTTCATGGTCGAGATGACCGAGACCGCCAATATCCTGAACAATGCGACCGACCGGAGCCTGGTGCTGATGGATGAAATCGGCCGCGGCACCAGCACCTTCGACGGCCTGTCGCTGGCCTGGGCGGCGGCGCATTATATCGGCGAGCAAACCGGCGCATTTACACTGTTCGCTACCCACTACTTTGAGCTGACCACCCTCGAAGAAGAATTACCGGCCTGCGCCAATGTGCATCTGGATGCAACCGAGCACAACGGGAAGCTGATTTTCATGCACCGCGTGAAAGAAGGGCCTGCCAACCAGAGTTACGGCCTGCAGGTCGCCGCGCTGGCGGGCGTGCCGGATGCGGTGATTCGACGCGCCGGGCGATACCTCGCCGGGCTGGAGGCGGATTCTGTCTAGCGCAGGGCCGGGACAGTGCCGCAGCAGGAACTGGAATTTCCGCTGCGGGATGACGACCGGGACAGTGAACTTCGCTCGGCACTCGCAGCCATCGATCCCGATGGCATGACGCCACGCGAAGCCCTGGATGCGCTTTACCGGCTCAAAAAACAGATGACGGAAACCTAACCGGTATTTTCAACCGCCCGCTAGCGAAGATGCTCGTCGAGGAACTCCACCAGCGCATTGTAAAACACCGGGCGTACGCCACCGAGCGACAGGTTGTGGTTGCCGTTTTCCAGGCGGAGAAACCGGTAATCCTTGCCGGCTTTTTTCAGCGCTTTGGCCATTATTTCCGACTGGTCAAAGTTGACAATGGAATCCTTGGTACTGTGCGCCAGCAGGACTGGAATCCTGATATCTTTTGCCCGGTTGGCCGGTGAATTTTCCGCCAGCATGGCCGCATCGCCCGAACCGGCGATAAAGGTGTTGGCCTCCCAACCGAAATAAAACTTGCTGTTCTGTTTCATGATCTCTTTCAGATCGCTGACGCCGTTCAGGCTGACGGCACACTGAAACAGATCCGGTGTTTTTACCGCCCCCATCAGTGCAGCGTAACCGCCATACGACCCGCCGACGATACAGATACGATCCGGGTCCGCCACACCCTGTTCGATTAGCCAGCGGGTCCCGTCGGTGATATCGTCCTGCATCGCCTGACCCCACTGCCGTTCTCCCGCCATCCTGAATTGTCTGCCATAACCGGCCGAGCCGCGAAAATTCATTTGCAGCACCGCGTAACCGCGACTGGTCAGCAGCTGCACCATCGGATCGAAAGCAGCAAAATCCCTGGCAGCCGGCCCGCCATGCGGCATGACGACAGCGGGCAGCGGTGTCGACGG
>JAJRXW010000201.1 GCA_024276095.1 Gammaproteobacteria bacterium | reverse complement strand
GGTCTGGTTCATGGCAACGCTGAACAGGATGCAAACGATCGGCTGGAAGAGCGGGACCGACGTTGGCGATGGTGTGGTGCGGTATACGAGCGGTACGAATGGCGGGCCGATATTCGTCTATGTCAAGGATGGCAAGATTTTAAGAATTACCCCGATGGAATTTGACGATGAAGACGCGCCATCGTGGTCCATACACGCAAGAGGCAAGACATTTACGCCTCCCCGCCGCACGACCCTGGCCGCCCACGGTATGGCGCAAAAGTCGATGGTCTATTCGAAAGAGCGCCTGTTATATCCCATGAAGCGGGTGGATTTCGATCCTGATGGTGACCGCAATATTCAGAATCGCGGGATATCGGAATTCGAGCGGATCAGCTGGGACGAAGCGCTGGATATTGTGACCAGAGAAATCAAGCGCGCCAAGCGCAAGGGTCCCGGGGCCGTACTGGTCGCGAACGGTTCGCATCACCAGTGGGGGAACCTGGGCCATTACCTGAGTGCCTTTAACCGGTTCTGGAATCTGATCGGCTGTTCCAAGCTGCACCACAACCCGGACAGTTGGGAAGGGTGGTTCTGGGGTGCGATGCACCACTGGGGCAACAGCATGCGACTGGGGGCGCCGGAGTTTTACGGCACGGTTGAGGATTGCCTGAAAGAAGCGGAGATGATGGTTTTCTGGTCCAGCGATCCCGATGCAACCTATGGATATGAGGGGACCGAACGGCGTGCCTGGGCCAAGGAGCTGGGCATCAAGATGATTCATATCGATCCCTACATGAATCATACCGCTGCCCATCTGGGCGGCAAGTGGATCGCACCCAAGCCCGGTACCGATCCGGCGTTTGCCCAGGCGCTTTGTCATGTCTGGATCACAGAGGATAC
The DNA here is from genome assembly GCA_024276095.1 of Gammaproteobacteria bacterium. Taxonomy (GTDB): domain Bacteria; phylum Pseudomonadota; class Gammaproteobacteria; order Steroidobacterales; genus JAJRUG01. The sequence continues at coordinate 14,828 of JAJRXW010000201.1, read as the reverse complement.
CTATGACAAGGAGTTTGTAGAAAAAAGAACCCAGGGATTCGAGGAATGGAAAGCTTATATTCTCGGGACTTCAGACGGGACGCCGAAGTCACCGGAGTGGCAGGAGGCGGAAACCGGCGTGCCGGCACGCGAGGTCCGGGCACTGGCGAGAGAATGGGGGCGCAAGAAAACTTATCTCGGTGCAGGTGGCTGGGGCTGCGGTGTCGGGGGAGCATGTCGCGGGCCGATGGGGATTCAGTGGGCCCGGATGATGACCATCCTTGGTGCGATGCAGGGCTTTGGCCGGCCGGGTGTCAACTTCGGAAACCTTCAGTTCGGGGCGCCGCTGGACTTTTCCTTTTATTTTCCAGGATATGCCGAAGGCAGTATGTCGGGGGATTTGCAGTTCAGCGCCAATGCAGCCAACAACTATCAGCGCATGCCGCATATCGTGACGATGAACTCGGTTCGACAGAGTATTCCCCGAATTCACCTGCCCGAGGCGATAATGGAAGGGAAGGCGCTGGGCTACCTGACCGACGTTGCTTCGCTGCAGGGTCAGTTCCAGAGAATCGGCTATCCGTCGCCCGGACATGCGAAGATCGAAATGCTGTACAAGTACGGCAGCGCTTCTTTCGGGACCATGGTCGAGTCGAATCGCTGGGTGCGGATGTATCGATCGGAGAATCTGCCGTTCGTTGTCAACCAGTCGGTCTGGAATGAAGGCGAGACACGCTTCTCGGATATCATTCTGCCCGCGTGTACTTCTTTTGAGCGCTGGGATATCGGCGAGTGGTATAACGTGGGTGCGGGTTATGTGCACCATATGTATTCGATGAACAACCACCGCGTCATATCGATGCAGCACAAGTGTATCGAGCCGCTGGGCGAGTCCAAATCCGATTACGACATCTTTCTTGCATTGTCGGAGCGCCTGGGATTGGGGGCGGTATATTCGGAAGGCGGCAACACGGAGCTTGACTGGTGCAAGCGTGTTTTCGATTCGTCCGATTTATCCAAGCATATGTCGTGGCGGAAATTCCTGAAAAAAGGTTATTTTGTCGTGCCTCCGGATCCGGAATCGGCGCGTGCGCCTACTGCATCGCGGTGGTTCTACGAGGGGCGTCACAAGGATGTGCCGGAGCCGTATCCGCTGCCGTCGGATTACGTCGGGGAATATGGAGAGGGGCTGCAGACACCTTCGGGTAAATTCGAGTTCATTCCCGAGACGCTGGGCAGAATCGATGATCCGGGGCGGCCGCCGCTGAACAAGTATATGCCTGCCTACGAGGATCCGCAGAAAGACGAGCAGCTGGCAAACTATCCTTTGCAGCTGTTGACGCCGCACTCGCGATATCCCTTCCATGTCATGGGTGACGATGAGGGCAGTACCATCAGGGACATCAAGGATCATCGCGTTCTGGTCGATGGGCACTATTACCTGGTCGCAAGAATCAGCCGGCAGGATGCCGAGGAGCGGGGGATTCAGAACGACGATCTGATACGTTTGTGGAACAACCGTGGCTCGGTTGTCTGTGCGGCTTATTTAACGGATCGATTGCGACCGGGTGTTGTGAGTGCTTCTACCGCATCCGCCGAATACCGGCCGGCGGGCGAGCCGGGCAACTCGACCGACCTGGGGGGCTGCGTGAACATGCTGAATCCCAGTAAGGGGATTACGAAACAGACCCATAGTATTGCGCCGAATACGACACTGATTCAGGTTGAAAAATGGACCGGGGTCGATAGCTGGCGATGTGAGGAGGCAGTGTGATGAGCGAAAAATGGAATTTGATCGTCGACGTTGCTCGCTGCGATAACTGCCGTAACTGTTTTCTGGCGACCAAGGATGAGCATATCGGTAACGAGTTTCCGGGTTATGCAGCATCGCAACCCGCGCGCGGACACAACTGGGTCGACATCCAAAGGCAGGAGCGCGGTCGTTACCCGATTGTCGAGGCAAACTTCATGCCGGTGATGTGTAATCACTGCGACGATGCGCCATGCATGAAAGCTGCAACGGGCGGAGCTGTCAGCAAACGCGCGGATGGCATCGTCATTATCGATCCGGAAAAATCCAGGGGGCAAAAAGCGATCGTAGACGCCTGTCCCTATGGTGCCGTTTACTGGAACGAAGAAGCGCAGATTCCACAGGCGTGGATTTTCGATGCGCACCTTCTGGATCAGGGCTGGAAGAGACCCCGGGTCGAGGAAAGTTGTCCAACGGGGGTGTTCAGATCGCTCAAGATCGAAGACCAGGAAATGCAGCGGATCAAGGAACAAGAAGGCCTGGAAGTATTGCGTCCGGAATGCGGGTCGAAGCCGCGTGTGTATTACAAGAACCTGCATTTGATCACCAGGTGTTTTGTTTCCGGATCAGTGGTGATCGATGTCGAGGGCGTGGAAGAGTGCGCGGAAGGTGTCGAAGTCATACTGCAGCACAATGGCAGCGAAGTCGCCAGGGCAACAACGGATATCTTCGGCGAGTTCAAGATAGATAAACTCGAGAAAAACAGCGGTCAGTATCAACTGGAACTCAGTTCGGCCTCATCGGGTAGCGCATCGGCGCAGTTCGAGCTTGGTGATGAAAGCCTCTACCTTGGCGTGATAGCACTTGCCGCAGGGGGGTAGCAGGGGGGGGCGTGACGTCGCCTGTCTGCGCGTAATCAGGCCGCTATTGCGGGTCACCGGGCCCGCCAGACCGTGGTAGCACATGTACCCGCAGTGCTAAGTACATGTCCGTATGGCCACAGAGGCGCTGCCTCACGGATACTCGTTGCATTCGAATATAAGGCAGGTACGGTGTGCCAAGGGTACGGACCGAAGGCACGGACCAGAGGCATAGCCAGTGGCACGAAGATGTACCGCTTGTCATCCTTCTGGTGGGTTAATGTCTAGCAATTTTACACCGGGCGATCATTATGTATTTGTCGTCGACAACGACCAACGAAACCGCGATGAAATAGCGGCGTTGCTGAGCCGTGTCGGCTACCACGTTCGGGCTTTCTCCAGCGCCGAGGACCTGCTCGAGGCCGATGACACCATTTCCACACCAGCCTGTGTGATTTCAGAAATAGCCCTGCCGGGTATGAGCGGGCTGGATCTTACCCACGAGCTGCGGCTGCGAAACATTCAGTCTCCGGTCATTATCCTGACCCGCCAAAGCGACGTAGCCACTGCCGTCAAAGCACTTCGCAACAACGTCTCCGACTACCTGGTCAAGCCTTTTGTCGAGCGTGACCTGGTCAATCGCCTCCGTGCCGTGATCGGCGTCGGCCCCCCAATCCCGCGCACTTCCATATCTCGGGGTCGGACCACGACAACCCACTGAAGGTAAAAGAAAAAGTAGCGGAAAACGCTGCGAAAAAATGCTTAGCGCTGCGTTTTTGGGGCCATAATCGCCACTTTAAGCTTGTGCGAGTAGCAGCAGGTGGCCGGTAGTGCTTGGAGGTCTCATTTTGCCCTGAAAAATGGTGCTTTAAGGTCGATTCAGGCGGGTTATGAGGCGGCTAATTTAATGCAATCAGTTAGTTAACGAGGTCCGACCCCGAGATTGCTGAGATTTGGTTGAGTTGCTCTGGGCTGGGGTTCCAGCTTGCTGCGGCGACGTTCTGTCTGATTTGTTCCGGGCTGGTGACGCCTGCGATGACGCTGGCGACAAAGGGCTGTGCTGCGAGCCAGCCGATGGCGAGGTCCAGAACGCTGCGGCCAATTTCCTGGCCGTAGGCTTCAAGGCTCTCGACGATACTGTAGCGTTCATCCGAGACAAAGCCGCCACCGCCACCCCATTTTGCAAAACGGGTTCCTTCGGCTGGTTTGTCGTCGCGCCGGTATTTTCCGGTGAGCAAGCCGCTTTCGAGTGGAAAGAACGGCAGGATGCTGATGTCATGTTGCTCTGCTACCGGTACCAGCTCCTGTTCAATGCCGCGAAACAAAAGACTGTAGCGATTCTGCGCCGAGACGAAACCGTGCAGATTGTGATCAGCGGCAACCTGGTGAGCTTCGTCCAGTTGTTTGCCGGAAAAATTGGAACAGCCGATGTAGCGCACCTTGCCCTGTTGCACCAGGTCGTTCAGCGCCCGCAGCGTTTCTTCAATGGGCGTGGTCGAATCAGGAAAATGATATTGATAAAGATCAATGTAATCGGTGTTCAGTTTTTTTAAGCTGGATTCTACTGCGTTCATGATGAACGAACGCGATCCGCCATTTTCGGCTGCACCGCCGCGGCCACCGGTCTTGGCGCCGAACTTGGTCGCGAGCACGATCTCCTTTCGATGACTGCCCAGTGCTTTGGCGAGCATCGACTCGGCTTCGCCGCTGCCATAGATATCCGCAACATCGAAAAAATTCACCCCTTCGGAGAGGGCGGCGCCAATGATTGCATTCGCGGCATGCTGATCGCACATCATGCCGAGATTCATGCACCCCATGCCGACTGAAGATACCTCAAGCCCCGAGTTGCCAAGATGCTTCGTTTTCATAATATTTCCTCGGAGCCGGGTTCCGGTTGCCACTCATGCCCCGGCTACAGTGCCCAGAAGTGGCTCCAGCGGGAGTTCTTGCTGAACACGCCGAAAGCATCACGTTTGTCTTTCGGCTGGTAGTCGATATACAGGCTGTGGTCATAGCGCTCACGGTAGGCATCGAGTACCGGCCGGTACAAATGCATGTGCAGATCCGGAATCCGGTGCGTGGCACGGAACTGTGCGATCGGGATTCTGGCAAACTCTTTCGTTTCGAACACGCCTGCCTGTGCCAGTACTGTGCCACGCGGTGCAACAATGGCGGACCGGCCGGATCCGCCATAGGCGCCTTCTTCAAAAAATCCCGGGTTGCGCCCCTGTGTGCTGACGGAATTGTTGACGATCATCGTGTAGACACTGTTGTGATATGAAGTGAGGCGCATGTCCTCGAATTCCATTCCGCCGGTGGCGACACGGCAGATGATCTCGGCCCCTTTCATCGCCATGCAGCGAAACAGTTCCGGCTCGAACTGCACGGCCGACATGCCGATATTGCCGATATCGGTGCGGGCGATGGGAATCACTTCGTCAACGCCGTACATCTCCACGAACCGGTCGTACACGTCGTAGATGCTGCTGGTGTATTGCTCGGCACCCGGAAACAGGCCGCGTACATTGCGCTGCTTCCAGTGCTTGGCGACGACATTGCCGTCCGGCCCCATCAGGACCATCAGGTGGAGAATATGATTGGGCCAGTTTTCAGGGTCTTTGGCATAGGTGCCGAAAACGATGTAGCAATTATGCTCTTTGGCCTTTTTCCCGACTTCCTCGATTTCCGGGCCAGGTACCTCGAGCGCCATTTCATAGTGCTGTTCGCGGGTCCATTCGCTGAACCCGGTGATCGGGAACTCATGGAAACACAGCAGGTCGCTTTTCCCGCCGTAGCCCTGGGCGATGTCGATGCACTCGAGAAAATAGTCGAGATTTCTGCGAATGTCTTCCTTGATATGGGAGCCCCTGACGCCGTGGACTCGTGTTTGTACGACGGTGGCGGTGATGGTGTCCTGTCGCAGATCGACAGTAGGGTAGGTGCCGTCTTCGCGGACTAGGGGTTCATTGTTGTTCTGGGTCATTCTTTGGAAACTCCTGGTGGCTGAAAGCGCATTTGCGTTCGGGTGGATCGTTGCTGCTCTGTAAAAGGCGGACGAGTGGCTGTGCCGGCCCACCCGCCTTTTACAGAGCAGCAACGATGTTAAACCATATCCGGCGGTGGTACATCACCATTGGCAGTCACCTGATGGACGCGCGCACAAGTCGGGGCCGGGGTTCAGGGAAGGGTGCGCCAGCGGTGGCAGGCGATCAGGGTGCCGTCGTCCGCAGGTTCGAGTTCGGGCCGCGTCTGAACGCATTGAGGGGTCGCATGGGCGCATCGGGTGCGAAAGACGCAACCGGAAGGCGGGTTGAGCGGCGAGGGGATCTCTCCCTCGATGACATTGTCCAGATAGGCTGAGGGATTGTCGAAGTCCACCGTGGGAACTGCTTTGATCAGTGCCCGGCTGTAGGGGTGCCGCGGTTGGGAGAAGAATGTCTTGCCGGCGCCAATCTCCATCATGCGACCGAGGTACATGACCAGAACGCGATGGCACATGTAGCGAATGATCGAGAGATCGTGACTGATGAACACCATCGATACGCCGGTTTCCCGTTGCAGGGCGCGCAGCAGGTTACAGATCTGGGCCTGGATGGATACGTCCAGCGCACTGACCGGTTCGTCGCAGATAATCACGCTGGGGTTCAGGATCATGGCTCTGGCGATACTGATTCGCTGGCATTGTCCGCCGCTGAACTCGTTTGGATAGCGGCGTGCCATTTCCGGAAGCAGCCCGACGCGTTCCATCATTTCTGCCATTGCGGCACTGCGTTGCGTGCTCGACAACTGCGGCGAATGCACACGCAATGGTTCACCGATGATTTCCCCCACGGTCATGCGCGGGTTCAGACTGGAGATGGGGTCCTGGAAAACCAGCTGCAGATCTTTCCGGTAAGGTTTCATCTGCGCCGGGCTCAATGTGCACAGGTCCTGACCCTGCCAGATGATACGGCCGTTCGCAGCCGGGATCAGTTGCAGGATGGCTTTGCCCAAAGAGGATTTGCCGCAACCCGTTTCGCCGACCACGCCCAGGGTCTCGCCGGGGTGGAGCTCGAATGTTGCATCGGTGACTGCCTTGAGCACCTGCTTTCTGTGTCCTCCGGATACCTTGTAGTGAACCGAAAGGTTCTCGACTTTGAGCAGGGCCTTGCTCATGAGATATCTTCCAGGTGGCAGGCGGACTGCCTGTTGTTGTTCATCCGGTACAGCTCGGGGCGTTCGACAGTGCAGCGCTCCATGGCATAAGCGCAGCGGGCGGCAAAGCTGCATCCATCCGGCAGATCTTCAAGATTGGGCGGCTGGCCGGGAATGGCAGGCAGGTCGATATCGGGATCGCTGGCCATGCCCGGCACCGAACGCAGCAGTCCCATCGTGTACGGGTGTTTCGGGTTCTCGAAGATTTGCCGAACGGAACCGAATTCGACCGCCCGGCCCGCGTACATGATCATGATGCGGTCGCACAATCCTGCGACGACTGCGAGATCGTGGGTGATCAGTACGATGGACGTATCGGTATGGCGTTTCAGCCCGTCCAGCAATCGCAACACCTGGGCCTGAACCGTGACATCGAGTGCGGTTGTCGGCTCATCGGCAATCAGGACCTCAGGGCTGCACAGCATGGCCAGAGCGATCATGACGCGCTGGCGCATGCCGCCCGACATTTCGAACGGGTAGCTGTTATAGCGATGGTCGGCATCGGGAATGCTGACGATTTCCAGCATTGCCAGGACCTTGGACCGCGCCTGGGCTTTCGACAGGCCTTTGTGGCGTACCAGCACCTCGGCGAGCTGGTCGCCGATACGCATGGTCGGTGTCAGTGCCGACAGGGAATCCTGGAATACCATGGCCAGCTTGTTGCCCCGCAATGTATCGAGCGTTTTTCTCGGTGCGTGCAGCAGTTCCTGGTGATGAAATGTGACCGAACCCGTTGCAGCTCCGTTGTCGGCCAGCAGCCCGAGCATTGCCAGGAATGTCTGGCTTTTCCCGGAACCCGATTCGCCTACCACCCCCAGGCACTCTCCTGCGTTCAGCGAGAAGGAAAGATCGCTGACCGCGGGCAACAGGCTGTCGTCGGTCCTGAACCGCACATTGAGATTTTTGCAGTTGACGACAGTTCGCATTGCTCTATCTCGGGTCGAGTGCATCGCGAAGTCCGTCGCCGATGAAATTGAAACAGAACATGGTGATGGCCAGCATGGTCGCCGGAAAGATCAGGAGCCACGGCGCAGAATCGATATGTCCGGCGCCCTGCGAGATCAACAGTCCCCAGCTGGTCAGGGGTTCCTGCACACCCAGTCCGAGAAAACTCAGATAGCTTTCGATAATGATATTGGTTGGAATGAGCAGCGATACGTAGACCACTACCGGTCCCAGTACGTTCGGGATGATATACCGTACCAGGATCGCCGTGCGTGACAGGCCGATGGCTACTGCAGATTCCACATACTCCTTGGTGACGACACTCAGCGTTTGTCCCCGCACGATGCGGGACATCGTCAGCCATTCGATAGCACCGATCGCAACGAACACGAGATAGATGTTCCTGCCAAAAATGGTCACCAGGATTATGATGAAGAACAGCAGAGGCAGGGAATAAAGAACATCCACAAAGCGCATCATGATGCTGTCGGTGTAGCCGCCGGCAAACCCCGCAATGGCGCCGTAGGTCACCCCGATGAGCAGTGCTACAACGGTCGTCAGAAGGCCAATGGTCAGCGAAATCCGTCCGCCATAGAAAACCCGCACCAGCAGGTCGCGGCCATTGGAGTCAGTCCCGAACCAGTGAAAATTTTCGAAGGTGGGAGGAATCAGGATGGATTCCCAGTAAGTTTCCTCGATGCCGTTCGGCCAGAAAACCGGGACCAGTATCGATGTGGCCGCGATGACAAACAGAATGGCGAGGCTGGCCATCGCGGCGCGGTTACGCCTGAATCTCCGCGCCGCCTGTCGCCACAGCGACTGCGAAGCTTTGCCGTCGAGCGCATCGCGAACGGCAGCGGACTTCAGCGGGTTCAGGTCGGAAAGGGTCAACCGTACGACCTCCGCACCCGTGGGTCGAGTAGTCCATACACGAAGTCGGCCAGCAGGTTGAGCAATATGATCGATGAAGCGTAGATAATCACAATGCCCATCACCAGCGGGTAATCCCGGTTCAGAGCACCCTGAACGAAATACTGCCCGACTCCCGGCAGGTTGAATATCATTTCAACGATTAGTGACCCCGTCATGATGCCGGCTACAGCGGGCCCCAGGTAGCCGATCAGCGGTATGACGGCGGATTTGAGTACGTGATGGATGACGACCCTGCTTTCGTTAAGCCCCTTGGCACGTGCAGTGCGAACAAACTGCGAGTTCATGACTTCCAGCATTCCGCCACGCATCAGCCGGGCGATGATGGCAATCTGCGGCAGGGCCAGGGCAATGACCGGCAGAACCATGTTGGCCGGTGCGCCGTCATTCCAGCCTGCGATAGGCAGCAACCTCAGGTACAGGCCAAACACCAGCGACAATATCGGGGCGATGACAAAGGTGGGCAGGGCAATTCCGGTCATGGCCAGCGCCATGACCAGGTGGTCGATGAGCCGGTTTTTGCGTAACGCGGCAACGATGCCGCAGATGCCGCCCAACAGCAGTGCCACCAGCATGGCCGTCAGTCCGAGTTTGATACTCACTGGCAGCCCGACTGCAATCAGCTCGGTGGCCGTGAAATCCTTGTAGACCAGCGAGGGCCCGAAATCCCCGCGTGCGGCGGATCGCAAGTACAGCCAGTACTGGGTAAGCAGGGGTTTGTCGAGATTGTAGGCAGCGATGACGTTCTCGAGCACTTCCGGCTCGAGGTTGGCTTCCGCATCGAAAGGACCGCCGGGTGCGCTGTGCATCAGGAAGAACGATGCAGTCACGATGATGAACAGCGTGGGCAGTGCAATGCCCAGTCGACGCAGGATGAAAAAAAACATATTCATGTTCGGTTGCCGGGTACTTGCTTGGTGACCGATTGACAGGCCGTACAGCATAGCGGTCGAGTGTGCCCGGTACCAATCCGTCCGGATTTCCGGTTTCTTCATCGGCCGCAGTATGGTCGCGTATTAAGAAGAGAAAGAGGGCGTATCCACCTTGTGGGGCGGCCGGGCAGTTGCCGACCGGATTGCGAATACTGCGTGATAAACTGAAATACGGTCCCGCTGTTTCACAACGGTTCAGGTTGTGACCGGGCCTTCCGGCAGCACCCGGTGGAACCGGGGCGGAAGTTAACAGACAGGCAACGACGATGGCATCAGGAAATCGGCAATGGAAATGCAGGCAGACTCCGGAACGGCGATGATTCGCACAGGAGAGGAATATATCGAAAGTTTGCGCGGCAGGAATCTCAGGGTATTCCTGTCCGGAGAGCTTGTAGAGGAACCTGCGGATCACCCGGTGATACGCCCCTCGATCAACGCCGTCGCAGCGACCTACGATCTGGCACAGTCCGATCCGGAGCTCGCGACAGCCATATCGCCGTTGACCGGTGAGCGCATCAATCGTTTCCTGCATCTGGCGGCCAGTGCGCAGGATCTCGTCCTGCAGAACAAGATGCAGCGCCGCCTGGGGCAACAGACCGGCACCTGTTTTCAGCGTTGTGTCGGCATGGATGCCTTCAATGCGCTTCATTCGGTGACCTGGGAAACAGATCAGGCGCATGCAAGTGGCTATCACGACCGGTTTCTGGAGTTTGTGACCATGGCTCATCGCCAGGGGCTGGTGATTGGCGGTGCGATGACAGACGTCAAAGGCGATCGCAGCAAAGCACCGCATCAGCAGGATGACCCGGATCTGTATGTGCATATCACCCGGCGCACCGGGGATGGGGTGTATATCAGCGGTGCGAAGGCGCATCAAACCGGCTGCATCAATTCGCACTGGCTGCTGGTGATGCCGACCATCCGGCTCGGTGAGGCGGATCGGGATTACGCGATCGCCGGTGCGGTTCCGGTCGATGCGCCGGGTATTACCTATATCTACGGACGCCAGTCCTGCGATTCGCGAAGTCTCGAAGGCGGCGATATCGATGCCGGCAATGCGCGGTTTTCGGGGCAGGAGGCGATGATCGTTTTCGACGATGTCTTTATTCCGCACGAGCGGGTGTTCATGGACGGGGAATATGAATTCGCTGCGATGCTGGTGGAGCGGTTCACCTGCTATCACCGTCGCAGCTATGTCTGTAAATCGGGTGTCGGCGATGTACTGATTGGCGCTGCGGCCACGATTGCCGATTACAACGGCGTTGAAAAAGTATCCCATATCCGCGACAAGCTGGTGGAAATGACGCACCTGAACGAGACGATCTATGCCACGGGTATTGCATCGAGTTACCAGGCGTCAAAAATGCGGTCCGGTGTCTATATGAACGACGACATGCTGGCGAATGTCTGCAAGCATCACGTGACCAAAATGCCTTACGAGATCGGCCGGCTGGCCCAGGACCTTGCCGGCGGGCTGATGGTGACGCAGCCGTCCCAGAAAGATTACGAACACCCGGAGGTGGGTGCCCTGATTCGAAAATATCTCAAAGGCAGAAAGGAGATTTCGACTGAAGACCGGATGCGAATTTTACGCCTGATCGAAAACATGACCCTAGGGCGCAACGCGGTAGGCTACCTGACGGAATCGATGCATGGCGCGGGTTCGCCCCAGGCACAGCGCATTCAGATTTCGAGACTGATGCAGGTTGATTTCAAGAAGCAGCTGGCCAGGTCGATAGCGGGTATTGTCACGGAATCTGCGGACCAGCTGGCAGAGGATATTTCGGATTATATGGCACGCGTTTTTGACACCGGTGTGCCGGCAGGCAAAGTGGACGCCGGGAGCTGAGGGTCGCGCCATGAGAATCATTGCACTGGCCATCGCTGTTCTTTTCTGCCAGTCGGTCATGGCGGATGATCCGCCGCTGACGCGTGCGGAATCTTCGGATTTTTCGGCCACTTCCCGCTATGCGGATGTCATGGAGTTTATCCGTGACCTGCAGCGCCAGACTTCGCTGCTTCGGGTGGAGACGCTTGGCCTCAGTGCAGAGGGCAGAACAATCCCGCTGCTGGTGATCGGCGATCCGGTGCCTTCGTCACCGGCGGATCTGAACCGCGATGACCGGGCGGTAGTGTACTTTCAGGCCAATATTCACGCCGGTGAAGTGGAGGGCAAGGAGGCTGCGCTGATGCTGGCGCGGTCACTGGTGCTGGAGCGCTCGCCCGATATTCTCGACCGGTTGGTGGTGCTGATCGCGCCAATTTTCAACGTCGATGGAAATGACAGGATCAGCCGCAATAACCGGCCACGTCAAAACGGCCCTGAGGAAGGCGTGGGGATTCGCTTCAATGGCTGGAACCAGGATCTGAACCGCGACGGCATGAAGCTCGAAAGTCCGGAAGTCAGCGGCATGGTGCAAAATGTCCTGAACCGCTGGGATCCGGCCTTTTTTCTCGATGCGCATACCCATAACGGTTCTTACCATCAGGAACCGGTGACCTGGGTCTGGGGACTCAATCCCATGGGGGATGCAGCCTTATTCGATTTTATGGAGAACACGGCTTGGCCGGCGGTCGAGAAACGTATGCGCCGGAAATTCGATACTCTGACCATTCCTCATGGCGATTTCGTGGATGCCCGTGAGCCCCTGAAGGGCTGGGTGCCACTGGGCCCGCAGCCACGGTATCTGTCGAATTATGTAGGTTTGCGTAATCGCCTGGCGGTGCTGGACGAACAGTATCCCTATGTCGATTTCGAAACCCGCGTCACGGGCAGCCGGAATCTGATGGTGTCTTGTCTCACGTTGTTACATGATCAGCGCGACCGCATTCTCGAACTGATCAAAGCGGCCGACCGGCGCACGATCGAGCGTGGACTGAACCCTTCCCCCGATGATGTGTTCATCGTGGAGCATGGCCGGGAAGCGCTGGACAGAGCAGTGACCATCCAGGGATACGAAATGCAGGTGGAGGGAGAGGGCAGGTACCAGCGGGTTCATCCGACCGAGACCAGGCGAACCTACGCAGATGTTCCGTATCTTGCGAAATATATATCCAGGCGCAGTGTGCCGTTGCCGCGGGGGTATCTTGTTTCGGTACGCGATCCTGCTGTCATCGGCAAGCTCCAGCAGCATGGCATTACGGTCGAACGCCTTGCCGAGCCCGTAAGTTTGCAGGTGGAGGTTTTTACCATCAGCAAGTTGACGGGCGCGAAACGTTCCACCCAAGGGCACTACACCAGCACCATCGAAGGGCGCGCAGCGCTGGAGGAACGCAGTTTTTCCGCCGGTACTTACTATATCCGTACCGCGCAGCCACTGGCCAACGTTGCCGCCTATCTTCTCGAACCGCAAAGTGACGATGGCCTGGTGTACTGGAACTATTTCGACCGCTATCTTGCATCCCAATGGGCCCCGCAGCCGCAGGAATATCCCGTCTACAAGCTCTACGATTCAGTCCAGCTGGTGACGACCAGCACGATGGGGTCGGACCTCGGTAACTCAATGATAAACAACAATACAGCACGATGGGGTCGGACCTCGGTAACTCAATGATAAACAACAATAAGTAGGGGATATTTAGCCGGGTTTTGTGCTTAGAGGCATGCTTTTGACGTCAAAAAGGGCACTTTAACGGCGCGTGTGCATACCAGGGATGACGTAATGTCTTAGAAGCCCGATTTGACCCCCAAAATGGGGGTGCTAAGACCCAATCAGGCCATTAAACAGGCATATAGTATAGCTATATCAGTGAGTTACTGAGGTCCGACCCCGGAAAGCTGTGGCGGCGCACAGGAGCAGCAAAAGCAGGTCGATGGTGCCGCCGCCGCCGCTGCCGCCACTGTTGGCGGCAGGCGTGCTTGAGCCCTGGTCCTGGACGGGGTTGACGGTAACAGTCAGCGTCTGGGTGTTGTTGGCGGTGTTGGCATCCTGGTCTGCTGAAGCAAGAATATTGATGGGCAATTGGGTGCCCACGGTGTTGCCGAGCAGGCGGAGGGTGATCGGGCGGCTGCCGTTGGATTCAACGGTGCCAAACTGGCAATCCACGATGTTACCGGATGGACTGCAGCTGCCGTTGCCTACGGTAGTTTCCAGAATCTCCAGGGAAGGGTCTACGGTAATCAGGGTGTTGACCCCGGTCGCCATGTCGCTGCCGCTGTTGCGTATGCTGAAACGGAGCAGGAATTCAAGATTGATGGTGGCTGTCAGCAGTGTGGGAACACCGGATAGCTCGATGTCCGTAGCAGCAATATTGGTAATACAGACTGCGCGCGCAACGACTGCAGCGATATCGTCAAGACTGCATTGCGAGAACGTGGGATTGGAGCTCACATGGGCAGACATCAGGAAATTGCCCTGCACGGTTTCGCAGCTCGTTCCCTGTTCCCCATCGTGATCCGCGCCAAAGTTGTGGCCGATTTCGTGTGCCATGATGAGCGCGCTTTCGAGCTGGGTTGAGCCGAGGGTCTGTGTAATCCCTGCTCCGAAGCGCGAGTCGCACAGTGAATCGATCCACGCAACGCCAACGGTTACGCCCAGCATTTCCCGGTGCGTGAGCAGATGAGTCAGTCCCAGCTGGAACTGGTTCTGTTGACGGTAGGCGGATACTTCGTCGAGCAGGTCGTCGGAATTCAGCGTAGTGAACGGGTCGTTGCTGTTTGTGAAAATGACAATGTTATTGCTGTCGACCTGTATCTCCACACCGACCTGAGCGCTGAAAATGCCGTCGATGACATTCACCCGCGACAGTATTTCGGATTCCGCGTTGGGCCCGAACTGACTGGAAAACTCGAAATCTGCGAGGACTCCCAATGACAGGCGTTTCAGGGCGCCTGCCGCATTTGCAGCTTGAACGCGGCTGAGCTCCGCGTTCAGTTGCGCGAAGGCTTTTTTGCCGCTGATGAGGCCATTCGGGCTCGATTGTACGGAGCAAGAGGCTGCTCCGGATGCGATTAGCGTATCCTGAAGCCTGTAGATAACGCTGCCGGACCTGGCTTTTGAAGCAGGGTTGACCAGGGCTTCGGCGACGCTTTGTGCCGTTTCGACGACATAGATATCCTGGCCATCGTAGAACAGGCCGGAGACCTCGCCGTTTCTTTGCATCAGCCGCGCCCAGGACCCGGGCAGCCCTTTCATCGTACCCTTGAGCAACCGGTAGTCCGTCGAAGAGCGCTGCTGATTCAAGGCCTGGTTGCCGCGCAGCTGCAGCTCGAAATGCCGGCCGTATGCCTCAAAG
>JAJRXW010000200.1 GCA_024276095.1 Gammaproteobacteria bacterium | reverse complement strand
TGCCGATGGATGTGACCGATGACGCCCAGGTCGATGCGGTATTCGAGGCGCTGCGAGACCGCTGGGATTCCGTAGACAGTATCGTTCATTCGATTGGATATGCGCCAAGAGAGCAGCTGTCCGGACGTTATCTCGATACGGTCACCCGGGACGGGTTCGCAATCGCCCAGGACATCAGCAGCTACAGTTTTGTCGCGCTGGCCAAGGCCGGGCGCTCGATGCTGGCCCCCAACGGTAACCTGCTGACACTGAGCTACCTCGGCGCTGTCCGCTCGATCCCCAGTTACAACGTCATGGGCCCTGCCAAGGCCAGCCTCGAAGCGAATGTACGGTTCATGGCGGCAGATCTCGGCCCGGAAGGCATTCGCGTGAACGGCATCTCGGCCGGCCCGATCAAAACCCTGGCCGCAGCAGGCATCGGCGGGCTGCGCAGCATGCTGACCTACATGGCCAAAGTCGCACCACTGAAAAGAAATGTCACGATCGATGACGTTGGCAATGCGGCCGCTTTTCTGTGCTCTGACCTCGCGGCCGGCATTACCGGCGAAATACTCTATGTCGATGCCGGCTACAGCACCGTGGGCATGAGCATGGAGAATCTCAGCTAGCGCCTCACCATCGTCAGGCATCGCCGGACGACAGCTGTACCCCTTTGGCTTCTTCTCCCTGAAGCCGTGCCACGATGACGGCACAACTGGCGTCACCGAACACATTGACACTGGTCCGCGCCATATCCAGCACCCGGTCGAACACGAACAATACCCCGATTGCCTCCACCGGGAGCCCCACGGCGGCCAGAATGATCGCAATCGCCACCAGTGAAGCAGAGGGTATGCCTGCCACGCCTATCGAGGTGACCAGCGCAATAACGACTATCGAAAACTGGGTGACAAATCCCAGCTCCAGACCATAGGCCTGCGCAAGAAAAAGGGCCGCGACGCATTCATACAGGGCGGTACCGTTCATGTTCACGGTCGCGCCCAGGGGCAGAACAAAACTGCTGATGCGATTGGACACACCCGCCCCTTTCTCGACACATTCCATGGTCACCGGCAATGTTGCCGAGGACGAAGCCGTCGAAAAAGCCATCAGCATGGCCGGGGAGATCACGCGCAGCATGGCCAGCGGCGACACGCGGGCAACCAGCTTGAGCAGCAAAGGCAGAGTGACGAGGGTATGAAACGCAAGGGCTGCCAGAACGACCAGCGCAAAAATCAGCAACGGACCGGCAGCGTCGAACCCGGTCTTGATCACGACACGCGACACCAGCCCAAAAACCCCGATGGGTGCAAACATCATCACCCACTCGGTCATGCGCATCATCACATGGAACACACCGTTCCAGAACCGGAACAGCGGCTCTGCAATTTCATGGTCCAGCCGGGTCATGAAATAGCCGAACAACAGGCAGAAAAAGATAATGCCCAGCATTTCCCCTTTGGCGGCCGCAGCGACGATATTCGGCGGCACCATACGGAGAAATATCTCGATTACATCGCCGGCATCCTTGTTGCCCACGTGTTCGATGACGTCCGCGGTATCCGCATCCAGTGCCAGCAGATCCCGCACGGGCTTTCCATCGGCAAGTCCGGGCTGAACGAGATTGACCAGGAACAGGCCGACAAGGATAGCCAGCAGTGTCGTCAGCGCATAGAACATCAGGGTCTTGCCGCCCAGCTTGCCGAGGTTCCCGGATGAGCCGATACCTGCTACGCCGATAATAATGGATGATGCGATCAGCGGGACGATCAGCATTTTCAGCGCGCTGATAAACAACGTGCCAAGAAAATCGGAAACCGCGTACAACGGCTCCGAGCCAATGCCGGACTCACGGGATAACGCAGCCAGAATAACGGCGACGATAATGGCAATGAGAATCTGCCAATGAAGCTTCAGCTTCCTCATACTTCCCCCTCAGCGCACCACGGGTGCGCGCCCCGGAATGGATAATAGCCTGCCATCCTCCGGCAAATGCGCTGTTGCGCGCTACAATACCTCAGGCTCGTCGAACAATCCCGGTGCCACAATCACTTTGGCCTGGCGACGCAAATCAATCGCGATTGCAGTCGCTTCCGCCGCCCCGGTCTGTTGCGCCAGAATTTTCTTGCGCTGGTCACGAATATCTCTCGGGATAGATTCCGGCTTGCCCGGCACGACCTTGTCGAGGCGGAAAACCGCGTAATCGCCGTTGGCCATCTGCTGGCCCCGGATAACAGGACTGCCGTCAACAGGCTTGGGCGCCCGGAATACGGCAGCCAGTAATTCCGCGGGCAGTTTGTCGGATCTGCGGCTCTGCAGGCCCGGGCTCTGCACTTCCAGGCCGTACTCGGCGGCAACTGCTTCGAATGGCTCGCCATCCACCACCCGTTGCTTGAATGCCCGGGCGCGTTCGTCCGCAAGCTCCATGGCCTGCTGGATCAGCAGGCCGCCGCGGATTTCCTCTTTGACCGTTTCCAGGGGTCTTTCGACGGATGGCCGATAGTCAGTCACCCTGACGACAACGGCATGGCCGTCATCCAGCTCGATCAGCGGACTGTTCTCCCGATGATCGAGGACCGATTCACTGAACACGGTATCAACCAGCAGCTGGTTGTAACCGAACGGTACCGCCCCTGAGCGCGTAAACCGATCGATGCGCTTGAGCTCAACACCCAGGTCCTGAGCCACCGGTGTGAGGCTATCGGGGTTCTCGAGCGCCAGGTCATCGAGTTTTTCCGCTGCCGCAAAATACTCGTCCTCGGCCAGCGTCTCTTTCAGCTCCACGGCAAGTTCATCCCGGGCTTCCTCAAAACTCTTGACCGAGCCGGGCCGTATATCGTCCAGGCGGATAATATGAAAACCGAACTCGGACCGTACGACATTCGATATCTGGCCGGGCTCCAGTTGGAACAGGGCCTCCTCGAACGCGGTTACGAAATCCCCTTTTCTTGCCCAGCCCAGGCTGCCCCCTTCTGCCGCAGAACCCGGATCGTCCGAAACCTCTTTGGCCACTGCGGCAAAATCTTCTCCGCCGAGCAGTCGGGCGCGAATAGCAACCGCTTTCTCCCGCGCTGCCTGTTCATCTCCATCTGGCCCGACGGTAATCAGGATATGCCGGGCCAGACGCTCCTCTTCCGTTCGGTAGCGCTCCGGATCGGCCTCGTAGTAAGCCCGCAAATCGGATTCGGATACTTCGATATCCTTGCTGAAATCCGCCAAAGACAGCTCGATATACTCGAGTGCAACGTTTTCCTCGGTCATGAACAGCCCGGGGTTGGCATCGTAGTACGCCTGAATGGCCTCATCGGACACATCGAGGTTTTCCGCGAGAGCAGCGGCCGTGAAAGTCACATATTTCACAGCGCGTTCCTCACCCTCGAGCAGGATGAAGCGGCGGAATTCCGTTGGCGTATAGAACGAGCTCGCCAGGATTCCATCCTGCAGCTGCCCGACCGACATCGCCTGCTGCTGGTCGCGCTCGAAACCGGTTGGCGTCAGCCCCTGGCTGGCCAGGACCGCCTGATAACTCTGGCTGGAAAACTGTCCCGCTACCTGGAATGCATCGGCACTCTGGATGGCGGCAATCAGCCGGTCCGTACTCACCCGATAGCCGTTATCGCGCACGTACTGGGTCACGACCTTTCGCTGCACCAGTCGTTCGAGGGTATCGCGCTGGATCTGGGCCTTGATTACCTCGGGCACTATGCCCTGGTGAATTTCCTGCTGCTCGGCAAGTTGCCTTTGGTACAAACGGCGATACTCGACGAGCGGAATCTCCTCACCGTTGACCTTTGCAGCATATCCGCCGGCAGCGACACCGGCATCGCCACCGCTGAAAGAAACGACCAGCGTCAGTCCGATGGCCACGATAAAGAAAATGGCCACCCAGCCGGTGAGTCGATCACGAATGATTTGCAGCATATTGTCTCTACCTAAAAAAGAAAAGGCGTCACTGGATAGTGACGCCTGATCAACACCAAAGTATGGCGGAGTGGACGGGACTCGAACCCGCGACCCCCGGCGTGACAGGCCGGTATTCTAACCAGCTGAACTACCACTCCTACAAACACTGGTGGGTGCTGAGGGTCTCGAACCCCCGACCTTCGCCTTGTAAGGGCGACGCTCTCCCAGCTGAGCTAAGCACCCCGCCCCGATGAATCACTGCCGATTATCACCCTAACGGTCCGCCGCTGCCAGAATGCCGGCGACGCCGGCACAGGCAGCCCGAATGCTGCGCTGCCGACCCCCCGGCAAGGCCCCTGCTATTGCGCGAAGTATTGCGCGAAAAGGCGCGCTAGTTTACGGCATCCTTCAAAGCCTTGCCAGCCTTGAAACCAGGTACTTTACTGGCCTTGATCTGGATGGTTTCGCCTGTCCGAGGGTTACGACCCTGTCGCGCTGCACGCTGCTTGACCGAGAACGTTCCAAACCCTACCAGCGACACCTGTCCGCCGGACTGCAACGTACCGGTAATTGCCCCGATAACAGCATCGACTGCACGAGCTGCATCTGCTTTGGAAAGACCAGCGTCGTTTGCGACTGCTTCAATCAAATCACCCTTGTTCATTTAGCTACCTTCAATGGATATTGAGTTAACCGCTTCGCCATCGAAAACCGATGACGCCCCAGATTACGCATTCGTTTTCTCAACAACTGATTCAGAGTTGCCAGAAGTACCACTAGTAAGAACCACAACGAATACGCGCACCTTATACCAAGGCACGAAAAGGGCTGTCAACAAATTACGCCGGGGTGCTCGTGTGGTGAACTCAGTGCGCGCGGACACCTTTCGTGGCAGGTTCCACCTTTGCCTTGGTGGTATCTTCCTTGGCAACCTCGGCAGATTCGGTGATGGGTACCGGAAGATGTTGCAGGGCCAGTTCCAGAACCTCATCTATCCACCTTACAGGAACAATGTTCAGCTTGTCCTTGATGTTCTTTGGAATTTCCACCAAATCCTTCTCGTTTTCCTTGGGAATAAGCACCGTTGAAAGCCCGCCCCGATGCGCAGCCAGCAGCTTTTCCTTGAGTCCGCCAATGGGCAAAACCTCGCCGCGAAGCGTGATTTCCCCGGTCATTGCAACGTCCGAACGCACCGGAATATCGGTCAATGCGGACACCAGAGCAGTGCACATTCCGACACCGGCGCTGGGGCCATCTTTCGGAGTTGCGCCCTCAGGAACGTGAAAATGGAGGTCCAGGTTCTGATGAAAATCTTTCTTGATACCCAGTACCTCGGCGCGACTTCGAACGATTGTCGTTGCGGCCTGGATGGATTCCTGCATCACATCGCCGAGATGACCGGTGTGGATAAGTTTTCCTTTGCCCGGTACGGCAACTGCCTCGATCGTCAGCAGTTCCCCTCCGACCTCGGTCCATGCCAGACCGGTGACCTGTCCGACCAGGTCGTTTTCCTCGACCCTGCCGTATCGGAACCGTTTTACACCGAGATATTTTTCAAGACTTTTCGGTAAAACATGCGTCTGCCTGTCGCGCGGTTTCAGCAGCAGGTTCTTGACGACCTTGCGGCAAATTTTTGCAATCTCGCGTTCCAGGTTACGCACACCCGATTCACGTGTGTAATAGCGAACGATGTTGCGTAATGCAGAATCCGAAACCGCCAGCTCCTCCGGTTTCAGCCCGTTGGCTTCCAGTTGCTTGGGGATAAGGTAGTTTTTGGCGATATTCAGCTTTTCGTCCTCGGTGTACCCGGGGATGCGAATGACCTCGAGCCGGTCCAGTAATGCAGGCGGAACATTCAACGTGTTTGCCGTGCAAACGAACATCACGTCGGACAGATCGAAATCCACTTCCAGGTAATGATCGTTGAACGTCGAATTCTGCTCGGGATCGAGCACCTCGAGCAAAGCGGAAGAAGGGTCGCCCCGAAAGTCCATCGACATCTTGTCGACTTCATCGAGCAGGAACAACGGGTTACGCACACCTACCTTGCCCAGGTTCTGGACAATTTTGCCGGGCATGGAACCAATATAGGTTCTCCGGTGCCCCCGGATCTCGGCTTCGTCACGAACGCCGCCCAGAGACATACGGGCAAACTGACGGTTGGTTGCCCGGGCAATGCTCTTGCCCAGCGAGGTCTTGCCGACTCCGGGAGGTCCCACCAGGCACAGGATCGGCCCTTTTAGTTTTTTGACCCTTTGCTGGACCGCCAGATACTCCAGGATTCTTTCCTTGACCTTTTCAAGGCCATAGTGATCTTCGCCGAGAATCCGTGCCGCTCTTTCAAGATCGCGGTTGATCCGGGTCCGTTTTTTCCACGGCGCTTTGAGCAGCCAGTCGATATAGTTGCGCACCACCGTCGCTTCAGCTGACATCGGCGACATCAGCTTGAGCTTGTTCAGTTCGGAAGTGGCTTTCTCCCGGGCCTCTTCGCTCATGCCCGCCTCGGCAATTTTCTTCTCGAGGTCTGCAATTTCGTTGGGCGCATCCTCCATATCACCGAGCTCTTTCTGGATGGCCTTCATCTGCTCGTTGAGATAGTACTCGCGCTGGCTTTTCTCCATCTGCTGCTTTACGCGCCCGCGGATCCGCTTCTCGATCTGCAGCATATCGATTTCGGTATCGATCAGGCCCATGACGTGCTCAAGACGATCGCGTACATTGTCCAGCTCGAGTACTTTCTGCTTTTCCTCGAGTTTGAGCAGCATATGCGCTGCCGCAGTGTCGGCAAGCCGGCCCGGCTGATCGATGCCGGAAAGAGAAGTCAGGATTTCCGGCGGCACTTTCTTGTTCAGTTTCACATAGTTCTCGAACTGCGAAATCAATGAACGCTTCAATACTTCCAGCTCACGGTCTTCCACGGCATGAGATTCATCGACCAGGCCGATATCCGCGGAGAAATAATCTCCGGCATAGGTCTCGATCAGCCTGGCCCGTGCGCCCCCTTCGACCAGCACCTTGACGGTGCCATCCGGCAGCTTCAGGAGCTGCAGGATGGTCGCCAGCGTACCGATATCATAGATGTCATCCAGCCCGGGCTCATCGATTTCCGCCTGCCGTTGCGCTACCAGCAGTATTTTCTTGCTGCTGCTCATGGCTTCTTCAAGCGCGAGTATCGACTTCTCCCGGCCGACGAACAGCGGGATCACCATATGCGGGTAGACCACGACATCCCGCAACGGCAGGACGGGCAGGTTCTTGTCGGACTCGGGTACCAGTTCTGGCATGTTACTCTCCATGTTCCATGTTTCAGGCGCTCGGACGGTGTATCAGGGCTTGTCTGAACCGGTGGGAAGATGCTCTTCCTCAACGGCCAGCAACGGCGTAGTGTCGTCCGATTCGTAGATAATGTATGGCTGCGTCTCGCCTGTCACCACGGCCTCGTCGACCACTACCTTTCGGGCATTGGTCAAAGCCGGCAAATCATACATGGTGTCTAAAAGTACACTTTCAAGTATCGTGCGCAAACCACGGGCGCCGGTTTTACGCTGCATTGCACGCCCTGCAACCGCCCGGAGCGCATCCTCCCGAAACTCGAGCTCGGCGCCCTCCATCTCGAACATCTT
>JAJRXW010000199.1 GCA_024276095.1 Gammaproteobacteria bacterium | reverse complement strand
GGCTTTGGGTGATAATAGCGCACATGAAAGAAGCGATTGTAGAAAGACTTCACCATTTGGTCGCCCGGTCCGAGGAACTGGGCGGCCTGCTGTCGGACCCGGAGATCATTTCAGACCAGAACCGGTTTCGCGACCTGGCCCGCGAGTACTCACAGCTGGAACCGGTGGTGGCATTACTCAGGGAAACCGAGCAGGCGCAGAAAGACCTCGCTACCGCCAGGGAGATGCTCGACGGCGAGGATGAGGACCTGCGCGCGCTCGGACAGGAGGAGCTGGACAGCGCCCGGAGCAGGCTGGCAGCGCTGGAGGCAGACGTTCAGCAGTATCTTGTGCCGGCCGATCCCCACGATGAAAGCAATATCTATCTCGAAATCCGGGCCGGCACCGGCGGCGATGAAGCAGCGCTGTTTGCCGGGGACCTGTTTCGCATGTACCTGCGCTATACGGAAAACCGGGGCTGGCAGCTTGAAATCCTCAGTGAGAGCGAGGGGGAACACGGCGGCTTCAAGGAAATTATCTGCCGGGTACTCGGGCGCGGCGCCTACTCGAGGCTGAAGTTCGAATCCGGCGCCCACCGTGTGCAGCGCGTGCCCGAGACGGAATCCCAGGGTCGCGTTCATACCTCCGCCTGCACGGTTGCCGTGCTGCCGGAAATCGAGGATGTCGAAGCCATCGACATCAATCCTGCCGACCTGCGCGTCGATACCTTCCGGGCTTCCGGTGCCGGCGGCCAGCACGTCAATAAAACCGACTCTGCCGTGCGACTGACGCATATCCCGACGGGCATAGTCGTGGAGTGCCAGGACGGACGTTCACAGCACAAGAACAAGGCCAAGGCCCTGTCGCTGTTGCAGGCACGTATTCAGGATACCGAACAGCAAAAGCTCGCAACCGAGCAGGCCGAACAGCGGCGCACCCTGGTCGGCAGCGGCGATCGCTCACAACGCATCCGTACCTACAATTTTCCGCAGGGAAGAGTGACCGATCACCGGATCAACCTGACTCTCTATAAACTCGATGACATCCTGGCCGGAAACCTCGATCCGATCATCGATCCGTTGATCAGCGAACATCAGGCAGATCTGCTCGCAGAACTGGATAGCTGACTTTCGCTGTCGCGCCGGGTGATATTTACCGCCCTGCTGCCAGGGCCTGATCGAGATCCGCCATCAGGTCATCGATATCTTCAATACCGACCGACAGCCTGATCAGCTTGTCGTCAATGCCGATGGCACTGCGCTGCGCCGCCGTGAGGTTGGAATGACTCATCGTGGCAGGATGCCCGGCCAGGCTTTCCACGCCGCCGAGACTTTCGGCGATGGAAAATACCCCCAGCCGATTCATGAACGCGGCGACATCGCCGTCCGGAACAAAAGACACCACCGCACCGAACCCGTCCATCTGGCGACCGGCCAGATCGTGCCCGGCATGACTCTCAAGACCGGGATAGTGCACAGCCCCGGCGCCGGGGTGCTGCTCCAGCCAGGCTGCGATCGCGGCGGCACTGGCCACCTGTCGCTCCATCCTCAAGGCCAGCGTCTTGACGCCGCGCAATACCAGGTAGGCATCGAAAGGCCCCGCCACGCCACCGGTTGCACTGCGCAACGACAGCAGCCTGGCCGCCAGTTCCTCGTTGGCAACGACATTGAGCCCGCCGATCACATCGCAGTGCCCGCCGAGATACTTGGTCGTGGAATGCATTACGATGTCGCAACCCAGTTCCAGCGGGCGCTGCAGACAGGGTGTCGCGAAGGTATTGTCCACTGCCACCAGGATGCCTCCACCACCGGCCAGCGCAACGACTGCTGCCAGATCGACGATCCGCAACAGCGGATTGGTCGGGGTTTCGACCTAGATCAGACCGGTCTCCGGACGTATGGCGGCGGCAACCTGATCGAGGTCGGAGAAATCCACGAACGAAAACTCCAGCCCGGCGCTGCGGCTTCGAACTTCGCCGAACAGCCTCAGTGTGCCGCCATAAATACCGGCCGGCGCGACTACATGAGAGCCCGAGTCCAGCAATTCGAGCACCGCAGCGGTAGCCGCCATGCCGGAAGCATAGGCAAGCGCGTGCGTTCCGGACTCGAGTTCGGCGACGCATCGTTCCAGCGCATCGCGGGTCGGGTTGCTCACCCGTGAATAGGCGTAACCGGAGGTATCGCCGAATGCCGGGTGAATATAGGTAGAGGCCGTGTAAATGGGCGGCATGACGGCGCCGGTTGCAGGATCGATGGTATTGCCGGCATGGATGCAGCGGGTGGCGAGTTTTTTCTTTTCAGTCTTGTTGCTCATGATGGGCCAGGCGAAGTGATTGTCGACTGGAAAAGCTTACCAGCAAAGTGCGGACAGGGATTGGCTGCCTGTTGTCGCGGATGGGGCGACAACATGACGGCCAAAGGTGGTTCACAAACCAGGCCGCGCAAGAACCTGACGCGGTGAAAGGCTACAGGTAACATGTGATCCATGGGCCGCCATGCAGAAAAATCCGGAGCAGCGACAACAGCAGCGCTGGTGCGCAGGGGCATGGAGATACTCGCGCCAACCAGCGATTCCGCACGGCTGGATGCCGAATTGCTGCTGGGCCATGTGCTGAAAATGAGTCGTGCCGGGCTGATCGGCGGGTCAGAAGCCCCGGTTTCAGGTGAACACAGTGCAATATTCCTTGATTTGATCCGGCAACGGGCACAGGGGCGACCGGTTGCACAGCTGCTTGGATCCGCGGAGTTCTGGTCACTGACAGTGACGGTCACTGACGATACGCTGGTTCCCAGGCCTGAAACGGAGCTGCTGGTGGAACGCGCCCTGGCCCGCTTGCCGGCCGGGCAGCCCGGGTCTGTCGTGGATCTTGGCACCGGCACCGGCGCGGTGGCGCTGGCGATTGCGACAGAGCGCCCGCAGCTGGCGATGACCGCGACAGATATCAGTCCAGCTGCGCTGTCCACTGCACAAGGCAACGCCGCTGCGCTGGGAATTGACGGGATACGATTCAGGCACGGAGACTGGCTTTCCGCCACCGGGGAACGCTCATTCGACATGATCGTATCGAACCCTCCCTATGTAGCGGATAATGAATGGCAGCAGACCGGTCCGGAGCTCGGTTACGAACCCGCGCCGGCATTGCGGGCCGGCAGCGATGGCCTGGACGCGATCCGGGTCATTGTCCGGGACGCTGCCGGCCATCTGGAACCGGACGGCTGGCTGCTGATCGAGCACGGTTTCCGGCAGGGGGCCGGCGTACGGAGATTATTCGCAGACGCCGGATTCCTGAATATCGTCACCAGCAAGGACCTGGCGGGACACCCGAGAGTAACGGAAGGACAACGGGGCGCAGCGGAGGAAAACCATCAGTAAATCCGGTTCCAGCATGAAACAGCATGACACGAATCAGTTCGCACGGCATGTCGGGCTGCCCCGGCTTGGCGCCGAGGGACAGGCCAAAATCATTTCCGGGCACGTGATGGTGATTGGCCTGGGTGGCCTGGGCGCCGCTGCGGGCCTTTACCTGGCCAGCTCGGGCGTTGGATTCCTGACTATCAACGATTTCGATCGCATCGATGCGACGAACCTGCCCAGGCAGATACTGTTTCGAGCCGGGGACGTGGGCGAGTACAAAACCGAGGTCACCCGGTCAGCGCTGCAGGCCGTTAACCCGGCACTTGAAATTGTGGCCCTGAATCAGCGACTGGACGAAAAAGAACTGCTGCAAACCACAGACAACGTCCGGGTGGTCCTGGACTGCACGGATAATTTCGCTTCCCGGATGTTGATCAACCGTATCTGCCATGAACGGCGCACCCCGTTGATCAGTGGAGCGGCAATCCGGTTCGAGGGGCAGGTTGCGGTATTTCGACATGACAAGAGCGGCATGCCCTGCTACAGCTGCCTGTATACGGACCGGGACGATAACCTTGAAAACTGCGCGGGGCAGGGTATTCTGGCGCCGGTCGCCGGCACCATCGGTTGCATGATGGCCACCGAAGCACTGAAGGTGCTCACCGGGCTGTGTTCGGATCTTGAGCGCAAGGTCTGGATTTATGACGGGCTGGCAGGCACCAGCCAGACCATCGCGATCGCAAAAAGACCGGATTGCCCGGTCTGCCGGCCTGATCGCCCGGGTCAAGAATATTGAACCAGGCGCTTGACCTGGAGTTCACTCCAGGTAGTAGACTTTCCCGCATTGAAACCGAAACTCGCGTCAACTCCAGAGTGGGCGAGGGATGAGATGACGGGAGAGATTCGAGTGCCTGGATTATCGACTACCACCGGGTGGGCGGCGGGTGTGGCTGCCATCGCGGCAAGCGCGGCCGCCTGGGCCCACGACCCGATCTTCGCCATTGGGCCGCACGTCGTATTCAAAAGCGGTTTCGAGGCGGCAAGCGAACTGGTGTCTGAAAAGCAGGGCACCGGAAAAGACCGGTCCCTGGCCCTGCAGATAACCTACGGACTCACCGGTGACTGGGCGGTGGGTGTGGATTTACCCTATGATTTCAAAGAATCAGGCGATGAGAGCAGCAGCGGGAAGGGCGATATTGCGGTTTTCACAAAATATCGTTTCTGGCGACAGGACGCTCTGGGCCGACAGAAATCGGCTGCAGCGTTTTTTAAAGTGGTTACCGATACGGCAAACAGCAACCAGTCACTTGTACTGGACAAAGGTGCGACCGACGGTATCCTGGGCCTGACCTACGGATATGAAAGCCGTAAGTGGTATCACTGGGCCAGTGCCCGCTATCGGATAAACGGCACCGGTGATGCCGGGTTGGATCGCGGTAACAGGATCCTGATTGACTTCGTCGGCGGCGTTCGCCGCACACCGACCGGTTACCTGGAACCGGATACCGTCTGGCTGCTGGAACTGAACGGCGAGTATGGCCAACGAGGTAAACTGAACGGCACCAACCTGCCCGATACGGGGGGCACGGAATGGTTTATTTCGCCGGGTATTTTCTGGACCTTGCGAAACTTTGCCATCAAGGCCGGCGTACAGATCCCGATTTATCACAATCTTAACGGTAATCAGGAAAAGTCGGATTATCGCGCAAAGATGACACTCGAATGGCATTTCTAGGAGCAATCAGGATGAGAAAGCTGGTGTTGATCAGTCTGGCAAGTGTATTTTTTTCGCAGGCAGCTGTTGCCGCCGGTACCCATTACGAGATGCGTGTTGATGGCCTGGCCTGCCCTTTCTGCGCGTATGGCATCGAGAAGAAACTGAAATCCATAGACGGTGTCAGCAATATCCATGTTGACCTCGACAATGGCCTGGTTACTGTGGACATGGCCCAGGGCGGAGAACTGACCGAGGCACAGATGAAAGAGCTGTTTAACGATGCCGGCTTCAGCTATCGCGGTATGAAAAAAACATCGCTGTAGACCGGGATGTCCCGGAAAGGATTATTCACCGTGACTGAACACAATCCGGCGCTGAAACGGACCGGCCTGAGCTGGATCAGCCTGTTTGCATCCAGCGGTACGCTCATATGCTGTGCTCTGCCCATTCTGCTGGTGACTCTGGGCATGGGCGCGGCGGTTGCCGCGTTGACCAGCAACTTTCCATTCCTGATCACGCTTTCCCAGCACAAGGCATGGGTGTTTTCCGGCTCCGGCGCGCTGTTGCTCATCACCGGCAGCCTGATGTATTACCGTGACCGGGCCTGCCCGACGGACCCGGCGCTGGGCCGGTTGTGCAACCGGACCCAGATCTGGAACCGTCGTATCTACCGAACCTCAATGGCCGTCTGGTGTCTTGGTTTTTTCGCCGCCTACCTGGCATTGCCGCTGCGAATGCTGCTGAATGTGTAGGTTGGCTCCGATCCGGAGGCGGAACGCTTTTGCCGGGAAACAGCAATGAAACCAGTCCAGGTTGAAGTATTTTCATCGCCCGGGACAGCAGAAAAAAACCTGACTGGAAACCGACACGTTATGAACAGCTACCGGATCGGAGACGTCTCGAGCTCGCTTGGCATCAGCGCAGATACGCTAAGGTCACGGCCGGCAGGATCTGCCCGCAAACCGGTTTCCGGCGCCGGCCGGCTACATTCCGTGGCTGCCGGCAACGGCACCGAGAATCGTCAGCATGCTGATGACCAGCAAGAACCAGTGCAGCCTCTCGATCAGCCGGAATATGCGCTCCGGATTTTCCTGTGCCTTGACGACGAACCAGCGATGGAGAAACAAGGGTTCCGCGATAAACAGCATTACCGTAAACACGGTCCATACCAGCACCATGGCATGCATCCACCAGTAGGCAACGCTCTGGAATCGACTCCACAGACCCCAGGCCGCAACAAGATAGAATCCCGAGGCCCCGACCAGCAGTGTCGTCGCCCGGGCCTGCCATGCGAATCTTCCCTCGATCCGCTCGAAAAAGGACACGCGTTCCTGCGGATCCTTCATCCGGCGAACCGCCGGAAGCAGCACAGTGGTGACAAAGCCGACGCCGCCGATCCAGAGCACGACACCCACGATGTGCAGTGCGCGAGCTGTTGTAACGTCATCCATTCGAATACCCGGTCTCCGGAAAAAAGATCGGCGTTAACCCGGCGGCCCCTGCTGCGACTGCTGTTGCGGTATCTGGTCCTGCGAGAGAAGAACCTCAAGCGCCGCCGCAAACCCTTCGAGGTCCTGGTTCGCAACCGGGACGGTCTTCGGCTCGTCCCAGCTGCCGTGCCCTGACCTGACCTGCAGGACCAGTTGCTGCTCCTTGCCGTTCCAGAGCACCCGTTCTTCGGTCGCATCCCTGCTGAACTCGACCAGCCAGGTTCCATAGACGCCCTGGGCAGCAATAAACCGCTTCACCTGGCAGCCTGCCGATTCACAGGCCTGTTGAATCCCGCAGACAAACTCATCCGAGTCCGCCAGATGCTGAGGCGTTTGTTGCGGTTCGGGGGGGGCGCCAAGCCAGAAAATACCGTGTTCTTCCGCCATCATGCCGCCTCGTCGGTATAGCCGATGATGGACGACAGCCAGCGTTCGATCGTCGCCAGCGGCATATTCTTGCGCCTGGCGTAGTCTTCCGCCTGGTCGCGGCTGATCTTTCCGACCGAAAAATATTTCGCCTCGGGATGAGAGAAATAGAAGCCACTGACCGATGCGGCGGGCAACATCGCAAAACTGTCCGTCAGCTGAATATTGCTGTTGGCTTCTGCATCCAGCAATTTCCACAGCGTCGCTTTCTCGGTGTGGTCCGGACAGGCGGGATACCCCGGCGCCGGCCTGATTCCCGTATACGCCTCGGCGATCAGATCGTCGTTGCCCAGCAACTCGTCAGAAGCATATCCCCAGTGAACTTTGCGAACCTGTTCGTGCATGTACTCGGCGCAGGCCTCAGCCAGCCTGTCGGCAAGCGCCTTGAGCATGATGGCGCTGTAATCATCATGGGCGCGCTCGAATACGGCCAGCTGCTGCTCGATACCGAGCCCGGCAGTAACGGCAAATGCGCCGATGTAGTCCGCAATACCCGACTCCGCGGGGGCGATAAAGTCGGCCAGGCAGTAATTGGCGCGCCGGCCCTCGCCGTCGCGCTGCTGGCGAAGATGATGCAGTATCGCCAGCGGCCTGTCGCGCTGCTCATCGGCATACACTTCGATATCGTCCGCACCACTGGCATTGGCCGGAAACAGGCCGATCACGGCCCGGGAGGCCAGCCAGCCCTTGTCGATAATCTGCTCCAGCATCTGTTGCGCATCGTCATACAGTTGCCGGGCCGCTTCGCCC
The DNA here is from genome assembly GCA_024276095.1 of Gammaproteobacteria bacterium. Taxonomy (GTDB): domain Bacteria; phylum Pseudomonadota; class Gammaproteobacteria; order Steroidobacterales; genus JAJRUG01. The sequence goes on along the minus strand of JAJRXW010000199.1, from coordinate 14,558 downwards.
ACTACCTCATCGTCGAGAATCGCCGGGAACCTGCCGTGAAACTCCCAGGCGTTGAAAAACGGCATCCAGTCAATATACGGCACCAGGTCAGGCAACCGGATATCGTCGAATACCCGCGTACCGAGGAATGCCGGAACTGCCGGCGCCCGGCTCCAGTCCAGCTCCGGTTTGTTGCTGCGGGCCGCCTCCAGGCTCAGCCGCGGCGCCCTGGTGGACTTGCGGGCATGCCTTGCACGCCGTCTGTCGCACTCGCTTTTGGTCTCCGCAATAAACTCATTGCGCGTCACCGGACTCAGCAGTTTCTGGACCACCCCCACGGCTTTTGAAGCATCCTTGACGTACACAACGGCGCCATCGTATTCAGGGTCGATCTTCACCGCGGTATGTGCAGGTGAAGTCGTCGCCCCGCCGATCAGCAGCGGCAACCGGAAAGACTGCCGCTGCATTTCCCGGGCAACCTGCACCATTTCATCCAGCGATGGCGTAATCAACCCGGACAGGCCGATCAGATCCGCCTTTTCCTTGCGTGCCGCCTCCAGAATCGATTGCCCTGCCACCATGACGCCGAGATCGACGACATCGAAGTTATTGCACTGGAGCACGACGCCGACGATGTTCTTGCCGATGTCGTGCACATCGCCTTTGACCGTCGCCATGACAATCTTTGCCGCCTTTTTTGCATCCGCCCCTGCAGCCGCTTCGATAAACGGCACCAGGTGAGCAACGGATTTTTTCATGACCCGGGCAGACTTGACGACCTGGGGCAGGAACATTTTCCCGGCCCCGAAAAGATCGCCAACGGTATTCATGCCGTCCATCAGCGGGCCTTCGATTACATCCAGCGGCCTGACCGCCTGAAGCCTGGCCTCCTCGGTATCCTCGATGACGTACTCATCGAGCCCTTTGACCAGGGCATGCGCCAGCCGGCGCTCGACAGGCCACTCGCGCCATGCCTCGTCTTTCGGTCGGGCCGGACCCGCCCCTTCGCCGCGATACCGGCCGGCGATTTCCAGCAACCGGTCGGTGGCATCCGGCCGCCGGTTCAGTATTACGTCCTCCACGGCCTCTCTTAACTCGCCGGCAATATCCTCATAGATGGCAAGCTGGCCGGCGTTGACAATACCCATGTCCATTCCGGCCTGGATCGCGTGATACAGGAATACGGAATGCATGGCCTCACGAACGGCGTTGTTACCGCGAAAAGAAAAAGAAACATTACTGATGCCGCCGCTGACCAGCGCATGGGGCAGACGCTCCTTGATCTGCCGGGTCGCCTCGATCAGCGCGCGGCCATAGTCATTGTGCTCCTCGATACCGGTGGCAACGGCAAACACATTCGGATCGAAAATAATATCCTCGGGCGGAAACCCGACCTGCCCGGTCAGCAGCCGGTAGGAACGCTCGCAAACCGCCACCCGATGCTCGATGGTTTCAGCCTGGCCGTCCTCGTCGAAGGCCATCACCACGACGGCGGCGCCATGGCGCCGGATTTCGCGGGCCTGTTCCAGGAACTGCTGTTCACCCTCCTTGAGGCTGATCGAGTTCACAATCCCCTTGCCCTGAATGCACTTGAGCCCGGTCTCGATCACTTCCCAGCGGGACGAGTCGATCATGATGGGCACCCGCGCAATGTCGGGTTCGGTGGCAACCAGTTTCAAAAAGCGATCCATGGCCTGCACGGAATCGAGCATGCCCTCGTCCATGTTGACATCGATGATCTGCGCACCGTTATCGACCTGCTGACGGGCCACCTGCAGGGCCGCCGAATAGTCTTCCTCGAGGATCAGGCGCTTGAACTTTGCCGAACCCGCCACGTTGGTTCGCTCGCCGACGTTGACGAACAGTGAATCGGGTCCGATGGTCATCGGTTCCAGTCCACTGAGCCGGGTGCGAACCGGGAGGTCGGGAATCCTGCGCGGCGCATGCGCTTCGACAGCGGCCCGAATGGCGCGGATATGATCCGGCGTTGTCCCGCAGCATCCGCCAACGGTATTGACCAGGCCCCGGGCGGCAAAATCGGCGAGAATCCGGGCCATCGATTCCGGCGTGTCATCGTATTCACCGAATTCATTGGGCAGGCCGGCATTGGGGTGCACGCTGACATGAGTTTGCGCCACCGTGGACAGCTCGGTCAGGTACGGGCGCAGGTCCTCCGCGCCAAGGGCGCAGTTGAGACCTACCTGGAACGGTTTGATGTGACGGACCGAGTTCCAGAATGCTTCGGTGGTCTGTCCCGAGAGCGTACGCCCGGAAGCATCGGTAATCGTGCCCGAGATCATCACCGGCACCGGCTGCCCCGATTCCGCGGTCAGGCCGCTGATCGCGTACAGGGCCGCCTTGGCATTGAGGGTATCGAAAATGGTTTCGACCAGCAGGAAATCGGCGCCGCCCTCGAGCAAAGCGCGCGCGGCATCGCCGTAGGTCGCCACCAGTTCGTCGAAACTGATATTGCGGAAACCCGGGTCGTTGACATCCGGCGATAAAGACGCGGTGCGATTGGTCGGGCCCAGCACTCCGGCGACAAACCTGGGCTGGCCGGTCTCCCGTGCAACATCGTCCGCCACCTGCCGTGCGATCCGGGCAGAAGCAAGATTGATTTCGCCGACCAGTTCCTCAAGACCATAGTCCGACATCGACGGCGTGGTTGCGTTGAATGTGTTGGTCTCGATGATATCCGCACCGGCTTCGAGAAACTCGCGATGAATGCCCGCGACGACCTCCGGTCGCGTGATGCTGAGCATGTCGTGATTGCCTTTCAGATCGTGCGCTGAATCGGCAAACCGCTCGCCACGGTAGTCCGATTCAGACAGTTCACAGCGCTGGACCATCGTCCCCATGGCGCCATCGAGGAACACGATGCGCCGGTCGAGCAGTTCGGCGAGCTTTGAAAAACCGGTTGACTTCATCCTGTTTCCTCCTGCCCGGCGGCAACCGCAGCCGGCGGGCGAATACCGCCTGATCGGGCATCGCCGGAGCGAATGCCAAGCGCATGACAGATGGCATAAGTCAGCTTTGCCCGGTTCAGCGTGTAGAAATGAAACTCCGAAACACCATTGGCGCGCATCGTGTTGACCTGCTCGATGGCAACATTCGCGGCCACCATGCTGCGCGTCTCGGCATCGTCGTCCAGCCCTTCGAACCGCTCATGCAGCCATGCCGGCACCTGCGTACCGCACATTTTTGCAAACCCGAGCAGGCGGTCGAAGCGCGTAATCGGCAGGATGCCGGGGACAACCGGCGCCGTGATGCCGCCGGCCGCACAGCGATCGCGAAAGCGCAGAAAATTATCGGTGTCGAAAAAAAACTGCGTAATCGCCCGGTTGGCCCCGGCATCGAGCTTCCGCTTCAGGTTGTCGAGATCGAATGCCAGGCTCGGCGCTTCGGGATGGCCTTCCGGATAGGCCGCTACCGAAATATCGAAATCCGCGACCTTCACCAGGCCTGCGACAAGGTCTGCCGCATAGCGATAACCATCCGGATGGGGCCGGTACTGCCGGTCGCCCTGCGGCGGGTCGCCACGCAGGGCGACAATATGGCGTATTCCGTCATCCGCGTACCGGCGGGCAATCTCGTCCACCTCGCCACGACTCGCGCCGACACAGGTCAGATGCGGTGCGCCTACCAGCCCGGTCTCATGGACAATCCGGCTGACGATATGATGCGTCCGGTCCCGGGTGGAGCCGTCCGCACCATAGGTTACTGAAACGAATCGTGGCGACAGGGGCGCAAGGCGCTTGATCGCCTGCCAGAGCGAAAGCTCTGATTGCTCGGTCCTGGGCGGAAAGAATTCGAACGAGACCTGCACATCGGCTGATGTTTCCTTGCCGGCGGGCCCGGTTTTATCTGCTTGTGTCATTGCTGCCGGTTCTCTTGCGTTACTTGTTCCGGAATCATTTTTCCTGGCGTTATTTTTCCTGGCGTTATTTTTGCTGGTTCACTTTAATTTCCGGCGGGCCTGTTTCAGGCCGATTTTCGCCCGGCCGCCTGTTGCCGGGCAGCGTGGTCCTGACCGGAGTTTTCACGGCCCGGTTCCGATCGGGGCCTGCCGATCACCAGCGCATAGTCCGGTGACTTGCCGGCGAAGCGAATACATTTCCCGACCCTGATACCTTTCTCCTGCAACAGGATTCGCAGCTGGTTTTCGAACAGATGATGCCCGCCGGCAGCAACGCTGCTGGTGACACTGCTCAGGCGCTGTGCGACCGGTAGAATACGATCCAGAACCAGCAGGCACCCGGTATATCGCAACACCCGTTGTGCTTCGGCAACTGCCTGCCGGGGATCCCCGCAACGGCCCAGTACCTCATCCAGTACCACGACATCGAACGACTGGTCTGCGAACGGCAGACGCTGCACGTCCCCGTCCCTGATCGTACAGTTTGCCAGCCCGGCCAGGTGCAGCCTCGAGCGCGCCAGCAGACGCATTTCCCGGGAAGTATCCACACCGACTGCCGAACGGGCCCGGCCGGCCAGCAGGCGAAGCAGTGTACCGCTGCCGGCGCCGATATCGAGCAGGTCGCCCAGGTCGCCCGTGCCGAGCACTTCGTCCAGCTGTTCCCGCAGGGCTTCCGCTGCGGGCCTGCCGCGGGCAACTTCAGACCAGTGGCTCATGCCGTGGCGATTGGCGGCAATGGCATCCCCCTCGCGAAGCCTTTTCAACCGCACCATCGCCTGGCGATCGGCACGGATCAGTGCTTCACCCTCGCCCGCCGATTCGATTGCCTGCCTGACCCAGGCGCGCCCGGCAACTGCCGGGGACAGCCGGTAGTAAATGCTGTGGCCGTCACGAAAGCGGCTGACCAGTCCTGCATCCGACAGGATTTTCAGATGCCGGGAAACTCTCGGCTGGCTTTGTTCGAGCACGCCGGTCAGTTCACTGACCGTGGCTTCGCCATCGGCAACCAGCGCAAGCAACCGCAGCCGGGAAGCATCGGCGGCAGCGCGCAATTGGCACAATGTGGCATCCAAGGGCATGGACGCTAATATAAAGAATTCCTTATATTTAATCTACCTGATGGATCTTGGCGCTAAAATCTTCAAACATGCAGCGATCACCGCCAAAATTCAGAGTTTCTGCTTCAACAGCTGATTGACCTGACCGGGATTGGCCTTGCCGCCGGTCGCTTTCATCACCTGTCCGACCAGGAATCCCAGCACTTTGTGCTTGCCGCTGCGGTATTGCTCAACCTGGTCGGGATTGTCGGCGAGTACTGCGGCAACGATCTTCTCCAGCTTCCCGGTATCGGAAATCTGCCGCAGACCGCGCGCCTCGATAATATCGTCGGCCTCGCCTTCGCCCTGCCAGATTGCCTCGAATACTTCCTTGGCGATTTTGCCGGAGATCGTGCCGTCGATGATCCGGACCAGCAGCCCGGCGAGCCGTTCCGGAGACCCGGCCGCATCAGCGATGCCGATTCCGTCCCGGTTCAGCGCCGCAGCCAGCTCTCCGTTCACCCAGTTGGCGGCCAGCTTGTACTCACCGCCCACAGAGGCAATCAGCGCTTCGTAGTAGTCGGCGGTTGCCCTGCTGCCGGTGAGCAGGCTCGCATCTTCGACGCCCAGACCAAGCGAGTGAATGAAACGCTGCCGCCTGGCTTCCGGCAACTCCGGCAACTTTGCACGCTCCGTCTCGATGTACTCCTTTTCGATTACCACCGGCAGCAGATCCGGATCCGGAAAATACCGGTAGTCGTTGGCCTCTTCCTTGGAACGCATCGGCCGGGTTTCATGGCGGTCGGAATCGTAGAGACGGGTCTCCTGCACGACGCTGCCGCCATCTTCGAGCACATCGATCTGGCGTTCGATTTCGTAATTGATCGCCCGCTCGACGAACCGGAAGGAGTTCAGGTTCTTCAGCTCGGTACGCGTTCCCAGCTGCTGCTCGCCGGCAGGCCTGACCGAGACATTGGCATCGCAGCGAAACGAGCCTTCCTGCATATTGCCGTCGCAAATACCGAGATAGCGCACCAGCTGGTGTACGGTACGCATGTAGGCCACGGCTTCTGCCGCCGAACTCATCTCCGGCTCGGAAACGATTTCCAGCAAAGGCGTGCCGGCCCGATTCAGGTCGATGCCGCTCTCGCCATCGAAGTTCTCATGCACGGACTTGCCGGCATCTTCTTCCAGGTGTGCGCGGGTCACGGCGATATCCTTTTCGGTACCGTCATCCAGAACGATATGTATGTTGCCGCCCAGCACGATCGGCAGTTCATACTGGCTGATCTGGTATCCCTTGGGCAGGTCCGGGTAAAAATAATTCTTGCGCGCAAATACCGAGCGCCCGGCGACGGTCGCCCCGATCGCCAGCCCGAAACGTACCGCCAACCGGACGGCTTCGGCGTTCAGCACCGGCAGTACGCCAGGGTAACCCAGATCAACGGCGCAGGCCTGCGTGTTGGGTTCCGCCCCATAGGCCGTCGATGCACCGGAAAAAATCTTGCTGCGGGTGGCAAGCTGGGCATGTATTTCCAGACCGATCACGGTTTCCCAGCTCACGATGCACCCCCTGCGTTATCCGCTGCGTCCGGAGTGCCGGTCGGAGCGGGCATCAGGCAGTGCCATTGTGTCTGCTGCTGGTAAACGTGCGCAAAGTTCAACACCGCAGTATCGCCGAAATGCGGGCCGATCAACTGCAGGCCGACCGGCAGGCCCTGTACCAGTCCGCAGGGAACAGAGATGCCCGGCAGGCCGGCAAGGTTGACGCCGATGGTATAGATATCGTTCAGGTACATTTGCACCGGGTCATCGGTTTTCTCACCCAGCAGGAACGCCGGTGTGGGCGTGGTCGGCCCGGCCAGGATATCGACCTCGGCAAAGCACCGCTTGAAATCCTCGCTGATCAACTGCCGGACCTGCTGCGCCTTGAGGTAGTACGCGTCGTAGTAGCCGGCCGACAGTACGTAGGCGCCGGTCATGATGCGGCGTTTGACTTCAGCGCCAAAGCCTTCCTTGCGGGTCAGCTTGTACAGGGACTCGAGATCGGCCGCGCCCTGGTGACGATGCCCGTAGCGTACGCCGTCGAAACGGGAGAGGTTGGACGAACATTCCGCCGGCGCCACGATGTAATAAGTCGGCACCGACAGCCCCAGGTTGGGCAGGGAAACCTCGACGACCTTCGCCCCCTGGCCCTCCAGTACGGCGATCGCCTCCCGGACACGCTGCTCGTTGTCCGGATCGAGCCCCTCGTCGAAGAATTCCCTGGGCACACCGACACGTTTGCCGGCCAGCGAGGTATTCAGCTCATCGGTATAGACGGGAACCGGCCGGTCAACGCTGGTGGAATCACGCGGATCGAAACCCGCCATGGCTTCCATCAGCATCGCGGCGTCCTGCGCTGTCAGCGTCAACGTTCCTGCCTGATCGAGACTCGAGGCAAAAGCCACCATCCCGTAGCGTGACACCCGCCCGTAGGTTGGCTTGAACCCGGTGATTCCGGTCAGGGCTGCCGGCTGGCGTATCGAGCCGCCGGTGTCGGTTCCGGATGCAGCCGGCACCAGCCCGGCGGCAACGGCGGCTGCGGAACCACCGGAAGAACCGCCCGGCGACCGGTGCAGGTCCCAGGGGTTGCCGGTCGGACCAAAATAACTGGTCTCGGTCGATGAGCCCATGGCGAACTCATCCATATTGGTCTTGCCCACCAGAACGACCCCGGCTTCGCGAAGCCGTGCCACGGCAGTGGCATCGAACGGTGAAACATAGCCTTCCAGCATGCGCGAACCGCAGGTCGTGGCGACTTCGGTGGTGCAAAAAATATCCTTGTGCGCAAAAGGGATGCCTGTCAACGGGCCGGCCCGGCCGGCTTTCAGCAGCTCGTCGGCCGCATCGGCCGCAACCAGCGCCTGCTCACCGCAGACCGACACGAACGCATTGAGTTGCCTGCCCGGTCCTTCGATGGCCGTGAGGCACCGCTCCACGAGATCGCGGCTTTTGACCGATCCGTCCTGCAGTTGCCGGGAAAGTTCTGCGATTGTCTGTCGTTGCATGGTCGAAATGTCTTGATCAAAACCGGGGGCAATACCGGGGGAATCAGCCTAAATCCGGGCCGAAGCCGTCAATCGATCACCTTCGGAACCCGGTACAGGCCATCGGTTACCGCGCTGGCATTGCGCTGGAACAGCTCGCGCTGGTTTTCCTCGGAAACCTCGTCGGCCCGCAGGCGCTGGCTCATGTCCAGCGGGTGAGCCATCGGCACCACGCCGCCGGTATCCACTTGCTGGAGCTGGTCCACCAGATCGATGATCTGTGACAGCTTGTCGACGTAATCGGCGATTTCGTCGTCGCTCACCTCGAGACGTGCCAGGTGGGCAATTTGCCGAACATCTGTTGGGTAGAGCGCCATGATCGTCAAACCTGAATTCCGAAAGCGCGTAATGATACACCTGCGGTTGCCCAAATTCCCCCTCGTTGCTAGAGTAGCCAGCTGACTCACCTGGTGTTCAACGGAAGCACTGCCTCCATGTTTAAAGGAATACTCGGCTACTTCTCCAACGATCTGTCGATCGACCTGGGGACTGCCAATACTCTGATCTATTTACGCGGCCACGGAATCGTGCTGAACGAGCCGTCGGTGGTCGCCATTCGCCAGGAACCCGGACGCGGCAGCAAGAGCGTCGAGAAGGTGGGCGCCGAGGCCAAGAGCATGCTGGGCAGGACGCCGGGCAACATTACCGCCATCCGGCCGCTGAAAGACGGCGTGATCGCCGATTTCACCGTCACCGAGAAAATGCTCCAGCATTTCATTAAAAAGGCACACCCCGGCCGGTATTTTCAGCCCAGTCCGCGGGTGCTGGTCTGCGTTCCCTACGGCTCGACCCAGGTGGAACGCCGCGCAATCCGGGAATCCGCCGAGGGCGCCGGCGCCCGCAAGGTTTTCCTGATCGAGGAACCCATGGCCGCTGCCATCGGCGCCGGCATGCCGGTCCATGAGGCCATGGGCTCGATGGTGCTCGACATCGGCGGCGGTACTTCGGAAGTTGCCGTGATCTCGCTGAACGGCATCGTCTATGCCGCCTCGGTCCGGGTCGGCGGCGACCGCTTCGACGAGGCGATCATCAATTACGTACGCCGCAACTACGGTATCCTGATCGGCGACGCAACGGCGGAGAAGATCAAACACACCATCGGATCTGCTTATCCGGGCGACGAGGTTCGGGAAATCTCCGTCAAGGGACGCAACCTTTCAGAAGGCGTGCCGCGCAGTTTCAGCCTCAACAGCAACGAGATTCTCGAAGCACTCCAGGAACCGTTACAGGGTATCGTTGGCGCCGTAAAAGGCGCACTGGAACAGACACCGCCGGAACTGGGCGCCGATGTTGCCGATCGCGGGATCGTTTTGACCGGCGGCGGCGCATTGCTCAGGGATATCGACAAGCTGCTTGTCGAGGAAACCGGACTGCCGGTCGTGGTAGCCGATGATCCCCTGACCTGTGTCGCAAGAGGTGGTGGACGTGTCATCGAACTTATGGACGAACACGGCCCTTCTTTGTTTGCGCTGGACTGATCAGCCCTTGCCGGACGGGTTCGGCCCGGTTCGTGCCGGCCAGCCGCCCTCGGCCCGCAATATCGACTAATGCCCTGCTGAAAACATGGCGCTGAATACACCCGATAGCGACCCCAGTGCGTTTCGCGGAACCAGCCCCGGTCCGCGGCTCATCTTGTTCGTCATTCTTTCCGTGGCGCTGATGGTGCTGGACAACCAGAACCAGCATCTCAAGGAAGTGCGCCGGTTTCTGGATTTAATGGTGTATCCACTGCAGGTTGCCGTCGATGCCCCGGCCCGGCTGGGCAGATGGGCCTCCGAATCCCTGAGCACGCGATCGAGCCTTATTGCAGACAACGAAGCCATGCGCCGTGAAATTCTCACCCAAAGCGGCCACCTGCAGCGCATGGCAGCACTGGAAATGGAAAACGCCCGATTGCGGGCCCTGCTCGAATCGACCGCCAAGGTCGGCGACCGGGTACTGATTGCGGAAATCATGTCGGTCGACATGAACCCGTTCAGGCACCAGATCATCGTCAACAAGGGCAGCCGTGACGGTACTTTCGTGGGCCAGGCGCTGATCGATTCCAGTGGTGTGGTGGGCCAGATCACCCGCGACCAGATCGTCAAGTCCGAGGCGATACTGATTACCGATGCCGACCATGCCGTGCCGGTAGAGATCGTTCGCAACCAGCTGCGGACTATTGCCATGGGAACCGGCGATATGGATCATCTGTCGCTGCCCTTCCTGCCGAGGAATGCCGACGTGCAGCGCGGCGATCTGCTGGTCACCTCGGGACTGGGCGGCACCTTTCCACCGGGCTACCCGGTAGCCGTGGTGGATGAAGTCCTCGATGATGCCAGTCAGCCTTTCCTGAAAATCACCGCCTCGCCCACAGCGGCGCTGAACCGCGTTCGTGAAGTACTGTTGCTGTGGCCGGAAGTCGATACCGAGAATAAAGCCATGCCCGAAAAAGCGCCGGCCGCGGATGACCGCCCGCACGACGAACAGCCGCAGGCCGACCGGGCCGCTGCCGCTTTGGCCGGGAACGGGCAGGCCGGCGGCGATCGGCGCGCAGACGATGGATCCGTGGAGGACGGGCAATGAGTCGTCATGAGCAGCGGCTTTGGCCGGTCTGGATGGTGCTGATTGCCGCGGTAGCATTATCCGCGCTGCCGTTGCCGGACATGCTGCAACCGGTACGCCCGCCACTGGCCGCGATGACAGTAATCTACTGGTCGATGATGTGGCCACAGCGGTTTGGCCTGGGAAGCGCATGGGTGGTGGGACTATTGCTCGACATCCTGCAGGGAACGCTGCTGGGGCAGCATGCAATCGCGCTGGCGATCATCGCCTACCTGACGCTGAAGTTTCACCTGCAGATCCGGATCTTTCCGCTATGGCAGCTCACCGTCACGGTGTTTGCGCTGCTGGCAATCGACTCGCTGATCGTGTTGCTGATCGACGGCTATGCCGGCAACCCGCTGGGGGGGCTGGCCCGGTGGAGCCAGGTACTCACCGGCGCAATCCTCTGGCCAATCGTGATGGCCCTGATGGACCGCATCCGGGAACAACTGAAATCGCAGGACAGGACAATCATCTAGCCCCATTATTCGATGGCATACACACTCCGAATCAAGGATCACTGGGCCGAGCAACGATTATTCCTGCATCGCATTATCGTATCGGTACTCATCGTGGTCGTCCTGATGGCGCTGGTCGCAGGGCGGCTCACGCAGCTGCAGGTTTTTGACTATGAGTATTTTTCCGCCCAGTCGCAGGGCAACCGGATCCGGCTTCAGGCGGTACCGCCGACCCGCGGGCTGATCTTCGACCGCAACGGGAAAATTCTTGCCGAAAACCTGCCGACCTACCAGCTCGAGCTGATACCCGAACAGGTACCGGATATCGATGACGCCCTGGCACGGCTCGGTGCGCTCGGCCTGATCGAGCCGGACAATATCACGGAACTCAAAAAGCAGATCGACGGCAACCGGCGCTTCGATTCGGTTCCGGTTCGCCTCCGGCTCAGCGACGAAGAGGTGGCCAGGTTCGCCGTCAAACGGCTCAATTTTCCGGGCATAGAAATCCGCGCACGACTCAGCAGAAACTATCCTTACGGCGGCGCAACCGCCCACGCACTCGGTTACATGGGCGGCATCTCCAGCGCCGACAAGGAAAAGCTGAGCCAGACCGACTACGCCGGCACCTCGCATATCGGCAAGATCTCGATCGAACGCGCCTATGAAAACGAGCTGCACGGCACGGTCGGCACACAGGAAGTGCTGGTCAATGCGCGCGGCCGCATCATGCAGGTGCTCGGCGGCGAGCCGGCGACGCCCGGCCAGGATCTCATCCTCACACTGGATATAGACGCACAACTCGCAGCCCAGTCCGCGCTGGAAGGCAGGCGGGGGGCGGTTGTCGCCATTGACCCGTCGACGGGTGAAGTACTCGTATTCAGCAGCTCGCCTACTTTCGACCCGAACACCATCAGCGTCGGCCTGAGTCACAGCCAGTTCAATGCATTACAGGGCGACCCCAGCCTGCCTTTGTTCAACCGCGCACTGCGGGGCAGCTACCCGCCCGGATCGACGATCAAGCCGATCCTGGCGTTGGCCGCTATTCACGACAAGACGGTAGATCCCGAGCATCAGATCATGTGCCGGGGGTACTTTTCACTGCCCGGCAAAAGCCACCGCTACCGCGACTGGAAACGCGGCGGCCACGGGCTGATGAACCTGAACGATGCCATTGCCCAGTCCTGCGATACCTATTTCTACTCACTCGCGGTCGACATGGGCATCGACCGGATGCAGGAAATCCTGGAGCAGTTCGGTCTGGGCGCTGTTACCGGCATCGATGTCGGCGGCGAGAAACCCGGGCTGGTACCGTCCCGGGCCTGGAAGCAAAAGGCGTTCTCCAATCCCGGTGACAGAGTCTGGTTTCCCGGGGAAACCGTTATCACCGGCATCGGTCAGGGCTACCTGCTGGTCACACCGCTGCAACTGGCCCAGGCGGTGGCTACCATAGCCGCCCATGGCAAGCGTTTTCGCCCCCATCTGCTGCACGCCACCCGGGACCCCGTCAGTGGTTCGATATACGAGCTGCCGGAGCAGCCACTCGACCCGGTACCGGTACCGGACGACGAGCAATGGGAATTCATCGTTTCCGCCATGCATGCCGTCATGTCGGAACCACGCGGCACGGCCCGTGCCGTCAGCAAGGGCGCTCCTTTCATGATGGCGGGAAAAAGCGGTACCGCCCAGGTATTTTCAGTCGGCCAGGAGGAAGAATACAACTCTGAAGAAATCGCCGAACGGATGCGCGACCATGCACTGTTCATTGCCTTCGCTCCGCTGGAAAATCCCCGGATCGCGGTCGCGGTGATCGTGGAAAACGGAGAAAGCGGCAGCGGCGTCGCAGCACCTGTCGCACGCAGGGTCATGGAAGCCTATCTTGGAAACAAGGCTGCCGGTACGGGCAGCGAGACAATCAGCTCGACCGGGTGGATCGGCAATGGCGGCTAGAGGAAGCCGGTTTCTGGGCCATCTGCATGTCGACGGCCCGTTGCTGATCGGTATCTGCGCCATTCTGGGCGTCGGCCTGCTGGCGCTGTACAGCGCGGTCGGCCAGAACACGGCCATGCTGACGGCGCAGGGAATGCGCATTCTGCTCGCAATGGTGGCGCTGCTGATCATGGCGCAGGTCGAACCCACGCTGCTGCGCCGGGCCGCGCCCTGGATCTACGTGTTCGGCCTGGTGTTGCTGACCCTGGTTCTGGTCAGTGGCGATGTCGGCAAGGGAGCCAAAAGATGGCTGGATATCGGGGTCCGGTTTCAACCTTCCGAAATCATGAAACTGGCCCTCCCCATGGTGATGGCCTGGTATCTCCACGAACGACCGTTGCCGCCGTCGGCGGGCGTCATCCTGGCGACTTTGGTGTTCATGCTCGTGCCGGTGGCGATGATCGGCCTCCAGCCGGATCTCGGTACCGCCATCCTGATCGGCCTGAGCGGCGCGACGGTAGTTTTTCTGTCCGGTATCGGGGTGCGCTACATATTTTCCGCAATAGCGATCGGCCTGGGATCGATGCCGGTACTCTGGTACATGATGCACGACTACCAGAAGCAGCGGGTGCTGACCCTGCTCGACCCGGACCGTGATCCACTGGGTTCCGGCTATCACATCATCCAGTCGAAAATTGCCATCGGCTCGGGCGGCATCTTCGGCAAGGGCTGGCTGAACGGCAGCCAGGGACAGCTTGAGTTTCTCCCGGAACGATCGACGGACTTCATTTTCGCCGTGATCGGAGAGGAATTCGGGCTGATGGGCGCTGCCGCCGTTTTGCTGATTTACCTGTTCATCGTGGGGCGGGGCCTGGCAATTGCCACAATGGCGCAGGATACCTTTTCCCGCGTACTCGCAGGCACGATCAGCATCACCTTCTTCTTCTACGTGTTCGTCAATTCGGCGATGGTGACAGGATTGCTGCCGGTGGTTGGCGTACCGCTGCCGCTGATCAGCGCCGGTGGAACATCCATGGTGACCCTGATGGCCGGTTTCGGTATTCTCATGTCTATCCAGACGCACAGGAAGCTGCTCGCACGATGAAAAGGATTTCCATGACGATCTGCCTGAGTCTGTTGGGCGGCCTGCTGACCGTGTCGATACCCTCGCTGTCGCTGGCAATCGATACCGATCGCGCCGACGTTCAGGCCTTTATCGCGAACATGGTATCGAAACACGACTTCGATGCAGCGGAAGTTCGTGCTGTATTGCAACAGAGCCGCTCCCAACCGCGCATTATCGAGGCCATCAGCAGGCCGGCAGAACGAACCAAGCCCTGGCACGAATATCGCGCTATTTTCGTCACGCCCGAGCGTATCCAGGCGGGCGTAAAATTCTGGCTCGAGCATCAGGCCGAGCTGCAGAAAATCGAGGCACAAACCGGGGTGCCGGCGGAAATCATTGCGGCAATCATCGGCGTAGAAACCTACTACGGGCGAATCACCGGCAATTTCCGCGTCATCGATGCACTGGTGACACTTGGCTTTGACTATCCGCCCCGCAGCAAGT
>JAJRXW010000002.1 GCA_024276095.1 Gammaproteobacteria bacterium | reverse complement strand
GCAGCTCAAGGAAGTCGTCATTCCCGCCATGGAGCGTGTCAGCGGCGTCAAGTTCGACATCGACCGGCTGCGTGAATACCTGAAAAATTCAGCACGGGCCGAAGAAGACTTCGTCTGGGTGCTGGAAAGCGCCAGGAACAACCCCTCCCCCATCGACGCCTATTTCGGCGGGGTCTACTACATCGGCCCGATTTTTACCGCCTTTCGCGGCACCGAAGGAGCCATCGACTACTACCGGACACTGCGCGAAGAAGTCGCGCAACGGCTGGCAGCCAGCAAAGGCCCGGTCACCCCGGAAGGCGACATGGACAAGGAGCGCTACCGGCTGGTGGTCGAGGGCCCGCCCAACTGGACCAGTTTCCGGGACTTCTGGAAGATGTTCTATGACGAGGGTGCGGTGGTGGTAGCCAGCAGCTACACCAAGGTGGGCGGCGTTTACGATCTCGGCTTTCGCCACGACCCGGCCAGGCCCCTGGAGTCGCTGGCCGAATATTGCCTGGGCTGCTACACCAACCGCAATCTCGCCCAGCGGGTCGACATGCTGGAGCGCTACATCGAAGACTACGAAGCGGACGGCCTGCTGATCAATTCCATCAAAAGCTGCAACAGCTTTTCCGCCGGCCAGTTGCTGATGATGCGGGAAATCGAGAAACGCACCGGCAAACCGGCGGCATTTATCGAAACCGATCTCGTCGACCCGAGGTATTTCTCGGCGGCCAATGTCAAGAATCGCCTGGAAAGCTATTTCCAGATGATCGACCAGAAACGCGGCACTGCCGCCGCAGCCTGACGGCCGGGTGATGCAAATGAAATGCTATGTAGGGATAGACCTGGGTTCCACCACCAGCAAGGCAGTGGTCATGGATGCTGCCGGCGAGGTGCTGGGCAACGGCATCACCAACTCCCGCTCCAATTACGATACCGCCACGCAGGTCGCCAGGCTGGAAGCATTCATCAGCACCCGTCTCACGCTGCTGCGACGCGAGCTGTGCAAAATTGCCGAGCTGGAAGACCGGGTGGATGACTTTCTCGAGGCGCTGGAACGAAACTTTCGCCTCGAGCTGGCCCTGGAACAACTGGGCGAACTGGAAGGTCAATGCCGGAAATTCGCAGACACCCCGGCGGTCGCCGCACACAACGGTCATGTCCGCCAGTCGCTGGACGAAGTATTCGACCGGCTCGGAGGACAGATCGCGAAAGCCTACAGCCCCGGCACGGTGCGCCGATCGGATTTTTTCCGGGACATCGTCGGCTCCGAATACATGCAGCTCGCAGACGAAGTCGCGAAAGACGGCGGGACCCCGTTCGATGTGCTGGTCAACCTCTACGACAAGTCCATCATCCAGGTCGAAAATACACCGCCCGGCGAAGGTATCGAAAACAAGTTCCTCAGCGCGCTGGATCGCGTCGACACCGAAAGCCTGGCGCTGCCGGTCGATACCGACACCATCCGCGCACCCATCCGTACCGTACTGGACATCGAGTTCGAAGAACGCAATGCCGTGGGTACCGGCTACGGCCGGGTGCGCCTGCCGTTTCCCAAGGAACAGATCCGCTCGGAAATCCTCTGCCACGGGCTCGGTGCACACCTGATGTATCCCAACACCCGTACCGTGCTGGATATCGGCGGGCAGGATACCAAGGGTATCCAGGTGGACGAGAACGGCATCGTCGATAATTTCCAGATGAACGATCGCTGTGCCGCCGGCTGCGGCCGCTATCTCGGTTACATTGCCGATGAGATGAACGTCGGGCTGCACGAACTGGGGCCGATGGCGATGCAGGCCACCAAGGCGGTGCGCATCAATTCGACCTGCACCGTATTCGCCGGGGCCGAACTGCGCGATCGCCTGGCCATGGGCGAAAAGCGCGCCGATGTGCTGGCCGGGCTGCACCGCTCCATCATCCTGCGGGCCATGTCGATCATCTCCCGGTCGGGCGGCATCGCCAATGAATTTACCTTTACCGGCGGCGTCGCCAAAAACGAAGCCGCCGTGAAAGAACTGAAAATACTGGTCAGGGAAAACTACGGAGACGTCACCATCAATATCGATCCGGAATCCATTTACACAGGTGCGCTGGGGGCCGCCGAGTTTGCCCGCCGCGCCGGGGAGGCATGACATGACGGTTTCCGCCGGTATCGATCTTGGCAGTGGCGCCGTCAAGACCGCCAT
>JAJRXW010000198.1 GCA_024276095.1 Gammaproteobacteria bacterium | reverse complement strand
GGCGGCGGCGAATGGCTGGGCATCATGGGGATCAAACATGCCTGGCGCGTTCGCAGGGTTCGCGAGGCCATCGAGATTATCCGCGAGGCCGCCCAGGGCGGCGGCGTCGGCGATATGATCAACTACAAGGGCGAGGCCTACCAGGCGAACTACTATCGAACCCCCTGGGTCACCGAAAAAACTCCACCGATGGTCTATGCCGGTGTGACCAAGGACAAGATGCTGCAAATGGGGGCGAATAGCGCCGATGGTGTCATGCTGGCGGATCTTGGCCTGCCGTCCGTCGTTGCCGGGCGGGTTGATGTGGTGCACAAAGCGCTGCAGGCGTCCGGCCGGCCCAGAGACGAATTAAGAATCTGCGATTTTCTGGGGTGGCATGTCAAAGAGGATGCGGATGCCGTCTATCGGGAAGCCCGCCGCGAACTGGTGATTCGTGCATGGCTGATGAAAGACTGGCTGACACCCTTCCTCAGCGAAGAAGAAGCCGATTTCGTGCAGGACAACAAGGGTGCGTTTATCAAGGCTTACCAGGATCGCAGCGGGGACATCGAGGGCATACCCCAGGACATCATTGACCGGATTATCGAATCGCTGACGATCACCACGCCTGCTGCGGATTCCGACAAGGCGATCGAGCGCCTGCGGCAACTCGAGGCGGCCGGTCTGGATGAGATTGCGCTGCGTCTGCACGATGACCCTGCCGATTCCATACGCCTGATTGGCGAACGGGTAATCCCGGAGTTTCATCGCTGAGCGATTGGCCACCGGGCTCGTTCAGCCCGGTGGCATCCATCCCGCCGGACACCCGGATCACGCAACCTGTAAACGGTGGAGGCCGGATGATCCAGGCGCTGCCCGGCGCCGATGCCCTGCCAGCCGACTGTTGATTCGGTGCTTCGGACTGGCAGGTCAACAGCGTGGTCCGCGTTACCCGGAATGCAGGGCGATCAGTCGTTGGCTGCCGGTGGCCTGGACTGCGTTGTTCAACGCTTCATCAGAACACAGTTTGATCAGCCTGGCCTCGTGCAGGGTCGTCTTGCCAATGTTGTTGCCGCACACACGGCGGGATGCCGTTTGCAGGCGCCGATAGAGAACCGCTACACCATCGTCGCTGGCAAGGTTCAGGTCGGCATACTGCACGGCCACGGAGCTGGAATCGGTATTCTGGTCTGCGACTCTCGCTGTAGCAATGTCTGGAACGATACTGGCGGCGGCCAACAGTGCGATGGCCATATTCTTGGATCCGTACAGGGTATTCATCGTGCTTCTCCTCAATCGGTAAGTTATTCGGATTTCATGTCAGGCTTGTTGGCCTGTGAAGTTAGATGCACGAAAAACGGTTTTGGTTTACGGAACTGACGGGTTTACGATGAAACGAATGCCTGGGGCGATGAGCTGACCGGCATCAGGCCTGCCGGTACCAGCGAACGCCCTGTGGGTCCATTTCCGTGGAAATTACTGACTGGTTCATGAGGTAATTCAGATGCGCGATGCTTTCACCGCACGCCATCATGTAGTTTCCCTCATCTACTTTTCCCTTGAACAGTACATCGAATACATCGATCGCACGCTGTGGTGTGGAGCAGGCCTCGAGCAGCTTTCCCAGAACCTGTTCGTGTCCGTCGATCAGTGCTGCCAGTCTATGGTGTGCGCCGTGGAAGGGTTGGCCGTGAGAGGGGAGCACCAGTACCTGGCCGGGAAGAAAGTCCGACAGTTTTTTGCACGAATCGAGCCAGTTTCGCAGAGGGTTTGCATCCGGCTCGGTGGGCCAAACGGTGATGACCGAGGAAATACGGGGCAGCAGCTGGTCTCCGGAAATGAACAGTTCAAGCTCCGGGTTGTAGAGGCAGACATGCTCCGGCGAGTGGCCCGATCCGGTGACGATTTCCCAGCTGAACTCGCCGATCCGGAGCGTATCCGTGTCTGCAAGGCGGGTATAGTCGTCAGGCAGCGGAGCAACCATTTTGCCGAAACGGCCGTACATTCTTCTGAACCGGTCGAGGTCCGCATCGCAGAACCCCGCCGCTCTATAGAATTCGACAGCGCCCTGCGGCGCGGATTGCCCGGTATCGGCGCGGAGTTTGCACCCCATGGTGTACTCGGTCTGTGACATGTAAAACCGGGCGCCGGTTTTCTCGACCAGCCATCCGGCCAGCCCGAGATGATCGGGATGCAGGTGAGTCACGATGACCCGTTTCACCGGCAGGCCGTTCATCCACTCGTCAAGTACCTGCTGCCATAGCTCCCGGGTTTCCGCAAGAGCAAGGCCCGTATCGACAATCGTCCACCCGTCGCCATCCTCCAGCAGCCAGAGGTTGATGTGATCGAGCACCATCGGCAGGGGTATTCGCAGCCAGTAGATGCCGGCAGCAACCCGCATCGGCCGGCCTAACTGCGGTGGCTCATCGAACGGGTAATGCAACTCCATTTCTGTCTTTCTGCAGTTCATGACTGGGTGACTGGGGGCGAACCCTACCATATTGTTCGAACAAGCGACCAGAAAGCGACGGGTGCATGGTGCCAGTAGGCTATACTGCCTTTGCGAATCATCGCGACGATCGACAGGATCGTCAATTAATTGTATGGAAAATTCGGGGAAACCAATAATGAGAATCAAGTCAGTAATTTCCAGTATCGTTTTGCTTGCATTATCAAGTGCTGTATATGCGGAGCTGGTGCCTTTCGAGGACTTTGAGGCAAGTGATGCCGTTTGGTCGGTGACCACGATAAAGGTCGATTCCAACATGGGTGAAGCCTACCTGGAAGGACTCAGGGAGACATGGGTGCCGGGTGTCGAAGCGGCGGTGAAGCTCGGCCACATGGAGAGCTGGCATATCTACACAAGCGACCTGCCCGCCAGCGGCGACTTTAATTTGCTGCTGGTCATCAAGTATGCAAATACCTCGGACCTGGCGCCCAACAAGGCGCGCTATGAAGCCTTCATGAAAGAGCTGGGAGAGGCCAAGAGCAAGGAAACGAGTGAGTATGCCCGGAAAAACTATCCGGGTATGCGCACCATTACAGGCCAGTACCAGTTGCGGGAAATTACATTCAAGTAGCATGCCTGCTTCAGGCACGGAGACCCCGCTTCGGCGGGGTTTTTTTGGGGAAATGTTTTGAAACTATATGATTGTGAACCGGCCCCGAGCCCAAGACGGGTACGGATATTCGCCGCGGAAAAGGGCCTGGAGATTCCGACCGAGCAGGTCAATCTTCGCGATGGCGAACAGTTTTCAGAGAACTTTCGCGCCATCAATCCACGCTGTACCGTACCTGTTCTGGAGACGAACGAGGGCAATCTCATCACCGAAGTGATGGCGATCTGTATCTACCTGGAGGAACTATATCCGCAGCCGGCATTGCTCGGCGAGGATGCAGAAAGTAAAGCCATGGTTGCCATGTGGAATAACATCGCGGAAACGGACGGTTTGTGGGCGATGGCCGAAGCGTTCAGAAACAGCACGCCGATGTTCAAAGACCATGCCTTGCCCGGGCCGGAAACCTATCCGCAGCTGCCGGAACTGGCGGCGCGTGGAAGAAGCCGGGTCGAGCTCTTTCTGGATCGAATCGACCGGCGTCTTGAGCAGGTGGAGTACCTGGCCGGCGACGCCTATTCCGTTGCAGACATTACACTGTTGGTGATTGTCGATTTCACCGGCTGGATCAAGCTTGATGCCACTGCAAAGCGACCGGCTTTGGCGCGATGGTATGAAGGCGTATCGGCGCGAGACAGCGCATCGGCTTGAGAGCAGGCCTGGTATGTTGGTTCAGTCGCCCAAGCCGTTAGACAGTTACCGGAAATACTGGGCCGAGTGTTTCGGAGAAGCGCCGTTTTTGCCCGTGAGCCGGGAGGAAATGGATACTCTCGGCTGGGATTCCTGCGATATTGTCATCGTCACCGGGGATGCCTATGTCGATCATCCCTCTTTTGGCATGGCGATCATCGGGCGCCTGCTGGAGGCCCAGGGGTTTCGAACCGGCATTATTGCCCAGCCTGACTGGCAGTCAAAAGAGGCCTTCCAGGTACTCGGTCGGCCCAACCTGTTTTTCGGTGTTGCCGCCGGAAACATGGATTCGATGATCAACCGCTACACCGCGGACCGCAAACCCCGCTCGGACGATGCCTATACACCGGGCGGGCTGGCCGGCAGCCGCCCGGATCGCTGTTCCCTGGTGTATGCCCAGCGATGCAGGGAGGCCTGGCCGGACGTGCCGCTGTTGCTGGGCGGAATCGAGGCATCGCTGCGGCGCATCGCCCATTACGACTATTGGCAGGACAAGGTGCGGCGGTCCATCCTGGTCGATGCAACGGCCGATATGCTGTTGTTCGGCAATGCAGAGCGTGCAATTGTCGAGATTGCCCATCGTCTTGCCCGCGGCGAGTCCATTACCGCAATGACCGACGTGCGTGGTACGGCGTTTATTCGTCGTGAAACACCCGCGGACTGGTGGGAGATCGACTCGACGCGAATCGATCGTCCCGGTCGCATCGAAAGCATTGTGAATCCCTATATCAATATTCGGGAAATGGACGAATGTGAGACACAGCGGCGCAACAGCGCCCTGGTCGATACCCGGGAAAGTCGCCACGGGGCTTCTGCGGCTGGTGCCAGGCTGGATCGTTCCCGGACCGTTATCCGGTTGCCGTCTTTCGAGAAAGTTCGCAACGATGCAGTATTGTATGCCCATGCAAGTCGCGTACTGCACATGGAAACCAATCCCGGCAATGCACGCGCGCTGGTGCAAAAACATAGCGATGTGGATTTGTGGCTCAATCCGCCGCCGTTGCCTTTGACGACCGACGAAATGGACTATGTGTATGGCATGCCGTTTGCCCGTGTGCCGCACCCCTCCTATGGCGGGGAGAAAATACCTGCCTACGAAATGATCCGGTTCTCGGTCAATATCATGCGCGGCTGTTTCGGTGGATGTACATTCTGCTCGATCACCGAACACGAGGGGCGCATTATCCAGAATCGCTCGCAGGAGTCCATATTGTCCGAGATCGAGACGATACGGGACAAGGTTCCGGGTTTCACCGGCGTGATTTCGGATCTCGGCGGTCCAACCGCCAACATGTATCGTCTGGCCTGTAAAAGCCGCAGGATCGAATCCGCCTGCCGCAGGCCAAGTTGCGTATATCCCGGGATTTGCCGGAACCTCGACACGGATCATTCAGCACTGACCGGTTTATACCGCAGCGCCCGAAAATTGCCCGGTATCAGGAAGGTGCTGATTGCGTCGGGACTGCGTTACGACCTGGCAGTCGAGGATCCGGAATACGTGAAGGAACTGGTTACCCACCATGTCGGTGGATACCTGAAAATTGCTCCGGAGCATACCGAGAATGTACCGCTGTCGAAAATGATGAAACCGGGAATCGGCAGCTATGACCGGTTCCGGAAGCTGTTCGAGAAATTTTCCGCCGAGGCGGACAAAAAGCAGTACCTCATTCCCTATTTCATCGCGGCACATCCCGGGACGACCGACGAGGATATGGTGAATCTGGCTTTATGGCTGAAGCGCAACGGGTTCCGGGCCGACCAGGTACAGGCGTTCTATCCTTCTCCGATGGCAACCGCAACGGCGATGTATCATTCCGGCAAGAGTCCGTTGCGACGAGTCGGTTACAAAACCGATGCGGTGGAAGTGCCGAAAACGCCGGAGCAGCGCACGCTGCACAAGGCTTTGCTGCGCTATCACGATCCGGAGCACTGGCCGCTGCTGCGCAAGGCGCTCAAACGGATGGGTCGGGCGGAGTTGATCGGCAGTGGTCCCAACCAGCTTATTCCGGCCAGGCAGGCCGGTGAGCAGGAGCGGCATTCGTACCAGGCGCCGAGAAGGAAAAACACCAGTGCAGCCCATCGGCGGCGGGCCGGCAGGGGCGAGGTACTGACCCGGCATACCGGGTTACCGCCGCAGGATGGG
>JAJRXW010000197.1 GCA_024276095.1 Gammaproteobacteria bacterium | reverse complement strand
CGCCGCGGAAAATGGCGGTAAGTTCTTTTTTGCTGGCGAGGACTTCGGGCATGATGCCGAGATCCTTCGCTGTGGCCTGCACGATTTCCGACATGCGTTTTACTGCGGCTTTTTCCTCGGCAGATGGCCTGTCCTGCTGGTTGAGCCGGAGTTCGCCGTTTTCGCAGGAGCTGGTCGCGCTCTTTTGCAGCGCGAGAATTTGCTCGCCGTGTTTTTCTGCAAACCGTTTTGCTACATCGGTACAGGCGGCCAGGTCGGCGATGGTTTCGGGGTTGTCCTGCGCCATGGACAACAGGGCTTTGTCACTGAAAATCCACTGCCGGGGCCGGTTGACCTTTGCCGCTTTGCTCTCGCGCCATTCGGCCAGTTGCCGTGCCCGGGCCTGCTCCGGGGGTGGCAGGAAAGGAACGCTTTTGATGCGGCGCCAGGCGTGCTCCGGAGGAGATTCGTGCAAGGATGGATTGGCCATTGCCGCACTGTCTTCCAGCGCCCAGTGGTAGCGGCCGTGTTGTTCGAGTTTCTCGCGCAGTTCGCTGTAGAGATCGGCGAGATGAACGGTGTCGTTTGCCGCATAGTTGATTTGTGCCGGCGACAACGGCCGGCGTGACCAGTCGGTTCGCGTCTGTCCCTTGTCGACATGGATGTCCAGGATCTCGTGCACCAGGCCGGCATAACCGATTTGTGCCGGGTATCCCAGCAAGCCGGCGCCGATCTGGGTATCGAACAGAGGTTGCGGCAGGCAATCATGGCTGAGAAACAGTATTTCCATGTCCTGGCGGGCGGCGTGCATGATCTTGATGTTGCTGTCGCTCATCAGTAGCGGCCACAGCTGGCGGGTATCAAGATCTGCGAGCGTGTCGATGCAAAATACCCGGTCGCCGGCGGCGATCTGAATCAGGCACAGTATGGATGCGTAGGTGTTGGTACGCATGAACTCCGTATCTGTGGCGAGGATGTCCTGACGGCCCAGGAAATCCAGGGCTGCCTCCAGATCGCTTTGCTGCTGGATCATGCTGATGTTGTGATGAGAGGCTGGCATGTGCATGGAGTGTAGGGGATCATAGTCCTCGATGCATATTCATATTCTCGGAATCTGTGGCACGTTTATGGCGGGGATCGCGGCGATCGCGAGATCTTCGGGCCATCGGGTGACCGGCGCAGATACCGGTGTCTACCCGCCGATGAGCGACCAGCTTGCCGCGCTGGGCATCGAAATTACG
The DNA here is from genome assembly GCA_024276095.1 of Gammaproteobacteria bacterium. Taxonomy (GTDB): domain Bacteria; phylum Pseudomonadota; class Gammaproteobacteria; order Steroidobacterales; genus JAJRUG01. Next base: position 11,057 of record JAJRXW010000197.1, on the reverse strand, counting down.
CAAGGATACGATCAGGGTGACGGTCAGCAGGGCCAGTGGCCCGGCCCGGTGCCCGACCTGGTAATCGTCGGGAACGTCATGAGTCGTGGCATGCCTGTCATCGAAACCCTTTTGACCAGCGGGATTCCGTATTGTTCGGGCCCTGAATGGCTATCCCGGGAAGTGCTCCGCGACCGCCAGGTACTGGCAGTTGCAGGGACCCATGGTAAAACGACAACTACGGGTCTGCTGGCCTGGATTCTCGACTGTGCCGGGCATGATCCCGGGTTCCTGATCGGCGGGGTCTGTCCGGACCTGGGCGTTTCCGCGCGGCTGGGCACCGGCCGAACATTCGTCATCGAGGCGGATGAATACGACACGGCTTTTTTCGACAAGCGCGCGAAATTTCTTCATTACCACCCACACACACTGGTCATCAACAACCTTGAGTTCGACCATGCGGATATCTACGCTGACCTCGATGCGATTCTATGGCAGTTTCATCAGCTGATTCGCATGATTCCGGGTGACGCACGGCTGATCGTCAACGCCGCGGACGAAAATATTCGCCGGCTCCTGGAGATGGGGTGCTGGACACCGTTTGAGACTTTTTCCAGCCGGAACGATTCATCTCCACAGTGGCTCGCCCATTCCCTGCAGGATGCCCGCCTGCAGGTCCAGGAGGCGGGCGGGCATTCGGTACAGTCAGGCTGGCAACTTACCGGTAATCACAATGCGGAGAATGCACTGGCCGCGGTGCTGGCTGCCCGGACAGCGGGTGTGGACATCGAAACTGCGTTGCAGGCGATTGCACGATTTACGGGGGTGAAAAGAAGGCTGGAACTGCTCGGTATGTTCGGCGGGGTGAATTTGTATGATGATTTTGCGCACCATCCCACAGCAATCAGGCGCACGCTCGAAGCCATGCAGCCGGCACGCAGTGAGGGGAGGCTGCTGGTGGTGCTGGAGCCGGCTTCCAATACCATGAAAGCCGGCATTCACAGGGACTCGCTGGCCGGAGCCCTGATGGAAGCCGACCGGGTCTGGGTCTACCGGCCCGAGGGCCTCGAATGGGACATCGATAGTGCGCTGGCAGATGCTCCCGGCCTGTGTATCGGTGACAGCATCGCTGACATCGTTACCGCCGTTGCCGAATATGCCGCTCGCGGCGACAGTCTGGTTGTCATGAGCAACGGCGGGTTCCAGGGAATCCATCGGGATCTGCAGCAGGCGCTGAGCCAGGGTAGCTAGGCCGGGGCGATCGAGCCGGGACGCATAGAGCAAAGCAGTACACCATGTTGCCGAAAAGTGCCTATATTCCGAAGCTGCAGGTCACCGTTGGCGATATTACTGCTTTGCGCGTGGATGCCATCGTCAATGCCGCCAATACCAGCCTGCGTGGCGGCGGCGGTGTGGATGGCGCCATTCACCGGGCTGCCGGCCCGGAACTGCTCGCTGAGTGCCGTACTTTGGGCGGCTGTGCGACCGGCGAAGCGCGGCTGACGGGGGGGTACCAGTTACCCGCACGCTATGTGATTCATGCGGTGGGCCCTGTCTGGCAGGGTGGGGGCGCCGGCGAAGCCGGGTTGCTGTCCTCATGCTATCGTCAATCGCTGCAGCTCGCGGTAGAAGCTGAAATACGCACGATCGCTTTTTGCGCAATCAGTTGCGGTGTGTACGGGTACCCGGTATCACAGGCTATCGACATCGCCGTACGCGAAGTTCGCCAGTTCAACTATCCGCCTGCCTGTATCGAGCGGGTGTACTTCTGTTGTTTCGATGAGTCAATTGCGGCAATGTATCGCCATGCGATTCGGTCGGCGTAAAAACAAAATTTGAGATTTAACTATGCAGAAATATATGTGTCTGGTTTGCGGGTTTGTTTACGATGAGGAAAAAGGAGTTCCGGAGCACGGCATCGCACCGGGCACGCGGTGGGACGATGTTCCCTTGTCATGGCGCTGCCCGGACTGTGCCGCAGGCAAGGAGGATTTCGAACTGGCAGACTGATGGTGCCGGTGTACAGTTACTTAAGTTTCTTAAGTTATTCAGGTATGTCGACAAGCCTATGCCAATAACTTAAGAAACTTAAGTAACTGTACACCGGTACCATAATCGCTAGTGCAGGACCTGCTGCGACGGGTATCCGGCATGATCCAGCATCACGAGTACGCTGTCTTTACCTATCAGGTGCAGCATTCCTACTACGATCAGGTAATTTTCCGAATCATCGGTCAGTTCCGAGATCGCCTTGGCCCAGTTACGATTCCGGTCGATCAGCAGCCGCTTGTACAGCTCGGGTTGCTTCTCCACGCTTTTCAGCATCAGGATTTCCAGGGCCTGAGTGTCACCGTTCTTCCATGCCGTGATCATGTCGTCAACTTCGCTCTCGATATTTTCTGCTTCATCCAGTGTTGTGATAAGAAAATCTCTCTGTGCGCCGGCTGACATTCCATCCAGCAGACCAAGCTGGTACTCCAGGCTTTCGAGGCCGCGAATGTCTTTTCCATCCTGCGTGGCGCGTGCGGCCAGTCGTGCATCGACACCACTGCCCGGATCGAACCCGAGCTGCATCAGCCGGAGCTGAGTGACCACGATGGCGGCATACCATGGCTCGAATGGATCCAGTACGCTCATGCCGATTCCGATTGCTTCGAGTTTCTCCCGGGCTTCGGCATAGGCGCTTGCCCCGAGAAGATCTTTCAATTGTTTGCCGTCCGGGGCTGCGGCGAGCTTCATGACGGTGATCTGTGTTTGTGTCGGATCGATATCATCCATGTCAATTTCCATGATCAGCGTATCTGCGTCTCGATAGGCCTGGTTGATACCCTTGGCCAGTGGATAGTCCTCGTTACGCAGCATATGGATGGAACCGAGAAACATGATGCGGTTATTTGTGCCTTTCAGTTCCCACAACGGCAGCGGATCGGAACAGGCGAGTCCGGGGGCCAGCGCACAAACCAGTACCAACAGGAATCGTAGTCGAGTCATAGGAATCTACTCCAGCCAGACGATCTCGCTGTCTATGGTGCCATCGGGGCGCAGATTGAGCCAGCGAAAACCCGGTGGGCGGCTATCGACGGCAAAACCGTCACTATTGGGCAGAAACTGCGAGCAGGTAGAAGGAGTGCTCATCAGCCTTACCCCCTTGCGGCGGCGGTCTGAAGCCTGGTGTACATGCCCCCAGAGCAGCGCTCTTACCTGTGGACTACGGTCGATGATATCCATCAGATCGTCGGCGTTGCGCAGTCCGACGCCATCCAGCCAGCGGCTGCCCATGGGAACCGGCTGATGATGCAGGCTCACCAGTACATGGTGATCGGCATGATCGGCCAGTGCCTGGCGCAAAAACTCAAGTTCGCTTTGTGGCAGCCGGCCGCCATCGTCTCCGGTGCTGAAAGTATTGAGCAGGATCAGACGCCAGGCGGCCAGCGAAGCAACGCCGCACAGCTGGAAAGGGGCAGCCTGCAGCACGTTGGCCATTATATCCGGTGCATCGTGGTTGCCGGGCAGGCAGAAAATCGGGGCGTCCAGCCTTTCTATTGCCTTGCGAAACAACAGGTAGCCGGCGAGAGTTTCGTCCTGAACCAGATCGCCGGTGGCAAGGACTGCATCGGGCGGGTCAGGATCGGCGAGGACCCTGTCTATAACCGCATTGAATGTCTCATAGGTGACGATGCCCCGCATCCTGCTCTCGGTATGAGCATGCAGATGCGGGTCAGTGATATGCAGCAGCCTGACGGACCTGCCCTGCATTGCTCACGGGCCTCCGTTTGATCGATTCAATACCGGTAATAGTCGGGCTTGTAGGGCCCCTCTACCGGCACGCCGATATATTCCGCCTGCTTCTGGCTGAGCTGGGTCAGGTTTGCGCCGAGCTTGCCGATATGCAGCCTGGCCACCTTTTCATCCAGATGCTTCGGCAACACATAGACCTTGCGCTCATATTCATCCGGTTTCTGCCACAATTCGATCTGTGCCAGCACCTGGTTGGTGAACGAACTCGACATGACAAAACTCGGATGTCCGGTGGCGCAGCCCAGGTTGACCAGTCGCCCTTCGGCCAGAAGGATAATCCGCTTGCCATCCGGGAAAATGATGTGATCCACCTGGGGTTTGATGTTTTCCCACGTGTACTGCTGCAGGCCGGCGACGTCGATTTCGCTGTCAAAGTGACCAATATTGCAGACGATTGCCTGATCGGGCATTTTTTTCATATGGTCATGGCTGATCACGTGATAGTTGCCGGTAGCGGTCACGAAAATATTCGCCTTGTCACAGGCATCGTCCATGGTGACCACGCGGTAGCCTTCCATCGCTGCCTGCAGTGCGCAAATTGGGTCGATCTCCGCGATCCAGACGGTTGCCCCGAGGCCGCGCAGGGATTGCGCACAGCCCTTGCCGACATCGCCATAGCCGATCACCATCGCAATTTTTCCGGCGATCATGACATCGGTTGCCCGCTTGATGCCGTCGACCAGCGATTCACGGCAGCCGTAGAGATTGTCGAACTTCGACTTGGTGACCGAATCGTTGACGTTGATAGCGGGACAAAGCAGTGTCTGGTCTTTTTCCATGTCATACAGACGGGCCACACCGGTAGTGGTTTCCTCGGAAAGTCCACGAACGTCTTTCATGACATCGGGATACTTCTCGTGCATGACGGCGGTCAGGTCGCCGCCATCGTCGAGCAGCATGTTGGGCCGCCAGCCGTCCGGGGCACTGATGGTCTGTTCCACACACCACCAGTACTCGTCTTCTGTTTCACCTTTCCAGGCGAATACCGGCACGCCGCTCGCAGCAATGGCGGCAGCGGCGTGATCCTGGGTAGAGAAAATATTGCATGAGGACCAGCGGACTTCAGCGCCCAGTGCGACCAGCGTCTCGATGAGTACGGCGGTTTGTATGGTCATATGCAGGCAGCCGACGATGCGGGCGCCCTTCAGGGGAGCCTGTGCGCCGTATTCCTCGCGCAGGGCCATCAGGCCGGGCATTTCGGTTTCAGCAATGGCGATTTCTTTTCGTCCCCATTCTGCCAGGCCGATATCGGCAACCTTGTAATCCTGACTGAGCGTGACTGCTGCTTCTGTATTCATGATCTGATTCCTGTTTGAGTGGTATTCGTGTCAGATTGCCGCATCGGCGCGCAATGCTTCTGCCCGGTCGGTATTTTCCCAGCTGAACCCGGGGTCCTCGCGGCCGAAATGCCCGTAAGCCGAAGTCGGCCGGTAGATTGGCTTGATCAGGTCGAGCATCTCCATGATTCCCCACGGCGTCAGGTCAAAATGCTTCTTCACCAGTTCGGTCAGCTGGTGGCCGGATACTTTGCCGGTGCCAAAAGTTTCCACCAGGATCGATGTGGGGTTCTTGACGCCGATGGCATAGGAAACCTGCACTTCGCAGCGGTCGGCCAGCCCGGCTGCGACGATATTCTTGGCTACATAGCGGCTGGCGTAAGCGGCTGACCGGTCGACCTTGGATGGATCTTTGCCGGAGAATGCGCCGCCGCCGTGACGTGCCATGCCGCCGTAGGTATCCACGATTATCTTCCGCCCGGTGACGCCACAGTCTCCCATCGGGCCGCCAATCTCGAACCGGCCGGTGGGATTGATATGAATATTCTCGTTTTTGACCGTGCTGAGCCATTTTTCCGGCAATACCGGCTTGATCACGCATTCCATCACGCCTTCCCTGAGGTCCTTGTTGTCGACTTCGGGGGAGTGCTGGGTAGACAGGACGATGGCATCGATACCGACCGGCTTGCCGCCCTCGTAGATCATGGTTACCTGGCTTTTCGCATCCGGTCGCAGCCAGGCCAGTTCGCCGTTGCGCCGTGCATCTGCCTGACGTTTGACGAGGCGGTGGGCATAGGTAATCGGGGCCGGCATGAGCACATCGGTTTCGTTGCTGGCGTAGCCGAACATCATGCCCTGATCGCCGGCACCCTGTTCGCGCGGGTCGCCCCGGTCCACACCCTGGGAAATATGGGCGGACTGTTTGCCGATGGCATTGAGAACGCCGCAGGCATTGCCATCGAATCCCAGTTCGGAACAGTCATAGCCGATATCGACGATGACCTGCCGGACCAGTGCTTCGAGATCGATCCACGCCGAAGTGGTGACTTCTCCGGCGATGATTACAAAACCGGTCTTCAGCAGGGTTTCGACAGCGACACGGGCGTTGATATCTTCCGCGATGATAGCGTCAAGGACTGCGTCCGAGACCTGGTCCGCCATTTTGTCCGGATGGCCCTCGGAGACTGATTCCGAGGTGAAAAGTTTACGATCGCCCATGTGAATTTGCCTGCGGTGATTGTTATTTGTCAGTGTTAAAGCCGGTCATTATAGCGTCAGAACCCGATGCGTTGTCGATCATCCGATCATATTCTGGACGGACCACAAGGAATACGCGACAATGCGCGCCCCGAAAACACGGGGTGATAACTGCATAATCACTACAGAAATCACCACAAAGATCATCAGGCTCAGACCCTCCGGACACAGACAATTCACATGGCGACACAAGAACAATCCGGCGCCGGCATCCCGGCCCGCAGGAATCTGGCCAATGCCATTCGCGCTCTGGCGATGGATGCAGTACAACAGGCGAATTCAGGGCACCCCGGCATGCCGATGGGGATGGCCGATATTGCCGAGGTGTTGTGGAACGATTTTATTAAACATAATCCCGGCAATCCCCGCTGGCCCAACCGTGACCGGTTTGTTCTTTCCAACGGCCATGGCTCCATGCTGCTGTATGCGGTGGCGCACCTGACGGGCTATCCGCTGGGCATGGAAGAGATTCGCAACTTTCGCCAGCTGGGGTCCCGTACCGCCGGTCATCCGGAACGCGATCTCGATATTGGTATCGAAACAACCACCGGTCCGCTGGGGCAGGGCATTGCCAATGCCGTGGGCATGGCGCTGGCCGAGAAGATCCTGGCGGCCCGCTTCAACCGGCCTGATTTTCCCATTGTCGATCACCATACCTACGTGTTTCTGGGCGATGGCTGCATGATGGAGGGCATTTCTCACGAGGTTTGCTCGCTGGCCGGAACGCTGGGTCTGGGCAAGCTGATCTGCCTGTACGACGATAACGGAATTTCCATCGACGGTGAGGTCGGTGGCTGGTTCAGTGACGACACGCCGGCCCGGTTCAGGGCCTATGGATGGCAGGTGATTCCGGATGTCGATGGTCATGATCCGGCGGCAATCCATGAGGCCATCAGCGCAGCCCGGAAAAATCCGGATCAGCCGGCACTGATTTGCTGCAAGACAATCATTGGTTACGGAGCGCCCAACCTGCAGGGCTCAGAGGCTACTCATGGCGCACCACTGGGTGCCGAAGAGATTGCCGCCGCCCGCAGGGCGCTGAACTGGTCGGCGCCACCTTTCGAGATTCCACAGGATATTGCTGCAGCATGGGATGCCCGCGAAGCCGGAATCCGTCATGAACGGGAATGGCAGGCCGTCATGGACGCATATTCTAAAGCCTGGCCGGACCTGGCCGAAGAATATCGCCGGCGTTTGAACGAAGATCTGCCGCAGGACTGGGCAGCGCACGCCGATGCGGCCATCCAGGCGGCAGTCGACGAGGCGGCCAGCGTTGCCACACGCAAAGCGTCTTTGGGTGCGCTCAATGCGCTGGCGGGCAAGCTGCCTGAACTGATCGGCGGATCGGCAGACCTGACGGGCTCCAATCTCACCAGGCATTCTGCATCCGTGCCTGTATCGGCAGAGGCTGCGGACGGCAATTATCTGTTTTTCGGCGTCCGTGAATTTGGCATGGCCGCGATCCTCAACGGGCTGCGCCTGCACGGCGGGTTCATTCCTTACGGGGGGACCTTCCTCACTTTTGCCGACTATGCACGCAATGCCCTGCGCATGGCGGCGCTGATCGAATTGCAGAATATTCTCGTATTTACTCATGACTCGATCGGGCTGGGTGAAGATGGGCCAACCCACCAGCCGATAGAACACGTTGCCAGTTTGCAGCTCATGCCGAATATGTGCGTCTGGCGGCCCTGCGATGCAGTCGAGACCATGGTTGCATGGCGCGACGCCATCGAGCGGCGCGACGGCCCGACCAGCCTGATACTGACCCGCCAGTCGCTGCCGCACCAGCAACGAACCGCGGAGCAGGTTGCACAGATCGGTTGCGGTGGATACGTATTGCACGGTTCCGGCGATCCTGATCTGATTCTGATGGCAACCGGTTCGGAAGTTGCAACAGCCATGGATGCAGCAAAGCTTCTGGAATCCGCCGGGCATTCGATACGCGTGGTCTCCATGCCCAGCGTTTCATTGTTTCTGCAACAGGATGCCGCATACCGGGAAGCTGTTCTGCCCTGCGCTGTAACGCGCCGTATTGCAGTTGAGGCCGGTGCTACCGGTTTGTGGTATCGGCTGACCGGCTTTGAAGGAAAGGTCATTGGTATGGATTGTTTTGGCGAATCCGCACCGGCCGCACAGCTTTTCGAGAAATATGGTTTTACCGCAGAGCAGGTAGCCGAAGTGGCTGCACAGATGCTTGGCTAGCCCACACCAGACAGCAGGAGAACAACGATGTCAGTAAAGATTGCAATCAACGGTTATGGTCGAATCGGGCGAAATATCCTCAGGGCGCTGTATGAATCCGGCCGTACCGACGAGTTCAGTATCGTGGCAATCAACGATCTGGGCGATGCGGAAACCAATGCGCATCTGACGCGCTACGATACTGCGCACGGGCCTTTTCCGGGCGAAGTCAGCGTTGAGGGCGATGCCCTGATCGTCAACGGCGACCGTATTCGGGTGCTTGCCGAGCGAAATCCGGAAGACCTGCCGTGGGCCGATCTCGATGTGGATGTGGTCATGGAGTGCACCGGCTTTTTTGCCAACCGGGAGAAGGCATCCGCACACCTTCGCGGTGGTGCAAAAAAAGTCGTCATATCCGCGCCGGCGGGCAAGGATATCGATGCAACGATTGTATACGGCGTGAATCACCAGCTGTTGACTGCCGGGCATCAGATTATTTCCAATGCCTCCTGTACCACCAACTGCCTGACTCCGCTGGTCAAACCGCTGCATGAGAAAATCGGGCTGGTTCAGGGCGTAATGAATACGATTCATTCCTACACCAATGACCAGGTACTGACCGATGTTTATCACAAGGATCTGCGCCGGGCACGTTCGGCAACGATGTCGATGATCCCGACCAAAACCGGTGCAGCTGCTGCCGTTGGTCTGGTGATGCCCGAACTGGACGGCAAACTGGACGGCTTCTCGGTACGGGTACCGACGATCAATGTTTCCCTGGTCGATCTGACCTTCGATGCCGGCCGGCAGACCAGTGTCGAGGAGATCAACGACATCATGCGCGCCGCAAGCGAGGGCGAGCTCAAGGGCGTTCTCGATTACAACGACGGGCCGCTGGTGTCGGTGGATTTCAACCACAATCCTGCCTCATCGACTTACGATGCGACCATGACCAAGGTAATGGGCGGTACGCTGGTCAAGGTCTGCGCCTGGTATGACAATGAGTGGGGTTTTTCCAACCGGATGCTGGATACTACACTGGCCCTGATCAACGCTCGGTAGATTCATGTCATTCCTGAGAATGTCGGATCTCGCGCTGTCCGGAAAGCGCGTCATGATTCGTCTGGATCTCAACGTTCCGCTCAAAGACGGCATCGTCGTCAGCGATACCCGGATCAGAGCGGCATTGCCGACCATACAAATGGCGCTCGATGGCGGTGCGGCCGTAATGCTGCTGTCGCATCTCGGCCGTCCTGTCGAAGGGGCGTTTGACGAGCGGTTTTCACTCCGGCCGGTGGCGGCTCATCTGGGCAAACTCATGGGCCGGGACGTTCCATTGGTCAGGGACTGGCTGTCCGGGGTTCCGGTTGCCGCCGGTGAAGTCGTGTTGTGTGAAAACGTGCGATTCAATCCTGGTGAGAAATCCAACAGCGATGATCTGGCGAAGACCATGGCCGGCTTGTGCGATGTATTCGTCATGGATGCGTTTGGTACTGCACATCGTGCCCAGGCAAGCACTCATGGTGTCGCAAAACATGCACCGATTGCCTGTGCGGGGCCGCTGCTGGTTACCGAACTGGAGGCCCTGAGCAAGGCGCTGCAGGATCCGGCCCGACCGGTTGTTGCGATTGTCGGAGGTTCCAAGGTATCGAGCAAACTGACGGTGCTGAAAACCCTTGCCGGCAAGGTTGACTGCCTGATCGTTGGGGGCGGCATTGCCAATACGTTTATCGCAGCTGCGGGCCATTCCATCGGCAAGTCGCTCTACGAAGAAGACCTGGTGGATGAGGCCGGGCAGCTGCTTTCGAATGTGGATGCCCGGGCGGAAATCCCGGTTCCTGACGATGTCGTCGTTGCCACGGAGTTTTCGGATCAGGCAACCGCCGTGACCCGATCCATCGATCAGGTGGGCGACGACGAGATGATTCTGGATATCGGCGCCTCGACAGCCGACCGGTTTGCGGAAATTCTGGCCGGCGCCGGGACTATTGTCTGGAATGGCCCGGTGGGCGTTTTCGAGATCGATCAGTTTGCAGCGGGTACGCAGCGAATCGGCGAAGCGGTGGCTGCCAGCGATGCTTTCAGCATTGCCGGCGGCGGGGACACCCTGGCGGCTCTCGAGAAATACTCGCTGAGCGACCGGATATCCTATATCTCAACCGGTGGCGGTGCTTTTCTCGAATACCTCGAAGGAAAAAAACTGCCTGCCGTTGCGGTGCTTGAACAACGGGCAGTGTAGGTTTCAGGCGGACCCGGGCCCAAACCGCTGGCATGGGGGGGCACCCGTGGGGGGTGGGGCGTCTCTTGTTCCGGGACTGTGTCCCGCATGGACGCGGGACGCAAGCCCCCATGGATGGGTTCACGGCGGGTCCCGGAACAAGAGACGCCACACCCCACACGGCCCCCTCAGTCAGCGGTTTGGGCCCGGGTCCGCCTGAAGCCTACACTGCCCGTTGTTCAAGCACCGCAACGGCAGGCAGTTTTTTTCCTTCGAGGTATTCGAGAAAAGCACCGCCACCGGTTGAGATATAGGATATCCGGTCGCTCAGCGAGTATTTCTCG
>JAJRXW010000196.1 GCA_024276095.1 Gammaproteobacteria bacterium | reverse complement strand
ACATGGCCGATGGCAATCAGTGAAGCAATAATTATGAAAAAAAAGCGTGTACGCACGGCGATCACCTTCCCGGTTATACTCCCCAGACTATAACATTGCTTGTGATTTCAAAAAGTATCCTGTGCTATGGACATGGAAAAATGTTTCGTGTACAAGGCATCGGCGGATAGCGAAAAAAACATTTAAATACAAAGCTTTATGAATTTCCTGTTGTTATTGGCATATCGGCGTCCGGGCGGCAAGAAACGCGGGCCGGGTTCATGATCAGGCCGGTTGCCGCTTATATAGGCCTGCGTTACCTGCGCACACATCGTTCCAACCAGTTTGCATCATTCGTCACGATGGCCTCGGTGATCGGTGTCGCGCTGGGCGTGGCGGCGCTGATCGTCGTGCTGTCGGTGATGAATGGCTTTGAGAACGAGCTGCGCAGCCGGTTGTTGAGCATGACCGGCCATGCCACGGTGACCGCCCGCCAGGGGCTTTCCGACTGGCAGCAGATTCGCGACGACCTGGCCGGATACCCCGGAATCGTAGCGGCGATGCCCTACGTCGAACTGGAAGCCATGCTGTCCAGCGGATCCGCGCTGGCCGGCGCGATTCTCGTTGGTGTGGACCCGGGCCTTGAACAGCAGGATACCGAAGTGGCCCGGCATATGCGGGCCGGGAGTCTGGCGGACCTGCAGGCCGGTTCCAACGGCATCGTTCTTGGCCGGGCGCTGGCGCTGAAACTGGGTGTTCGGGTCGGCGACCCACTGACCGTCATGGTGCCGCGCAAGGATCCCGACCAGGGGCTGGTTTCCGGCCTGCGTCGATTTTTTGTCGTTGGCGTCTATGAAATCGGCCTGAAAGACCATGACAGCGTTCGGGCGCTGGTTCATTTGCAGGATGCAGCGTTGCTGGCCGGCTATGCGGGCCGTGTCAGCGGTATCCAGGTGAAGGTACAGGACGTTTTTGCCGCCCCGGGGCTGATTCGTTCCTGGCTCGAGACATGGAAGAAACCCGGCGCTTTTATACCGGAAGTGCGTGACTGGACGCAGGACAACGCGACCTACTTTCGGGCGGTCCGGATAGAGAAGATCATGATGACGCTGCTGCTTTCACTGATTGTTGCAGTGGCGGTTTTCAATATCGTCGCGACACTGGTAATGGTCGTCACGGACAAACGTTCCAGCATTGCGATACTGCGTACCATGGGTTTTTCGAAGCGCGCCATCGTGGCGGTGTTTTCGTTCCAGGGTATCGTGATCGGCTGGGTCGGCGTGGCAACGGGGGTGATCGGCGGTGCGTTGCTGGCTTTGAACGTCGATACCGTGGCGCCGGGCCTGGAGCGGTTGTTCGGTTTCGAGTTCATGCCGGCCGATGTTTATTACCTGACTGCGCTGCCCTCGGATCTGCAGCCGGCGGACGTTGCCTGGATTGCTGCGGTAGCGCTCGTGGTGACTGCGCTATCGGCCGTCTACCCGTCACTCAGGGCGGCTGGTGTCGCACCGGCGGAAGTGCTGCGTTATGAGTGATTCCCGGGCGGGCCTGCGATCATGATCCGGCCGGTAGAACTGGCTATCGCGCTGCGATATCTTGCATCGAAAAGCAGAACCCGGTTCATTTCCTTTATCTCGCTGATATCGATTCTCGGGATTTCAATCGCTGTGGCGGTATTGATTGTTGTCCTGTCCGTCATGAACGGGTTCGAGTACGAGGTCCGCGATCGAATCCTGTCGGTGGTCTCGCATGCCGCAATTACCGGAATCGACGGTCGCATGCAGGACTGGAGAGAACTGGAGAGCATTTCGCTGAGCCACCCGGCCACCGCGTCAGTGGCGCGGTTTATCAGCGGCCAGGGAATGCTGGTGGGCGATCGCCGCGTCAAGGGAGTGGAAATCAGGGGGGTCGATCCCGAGAGAGAACTGGCCACGTCGAGTATCGGACGCATGATGGAGCAGGGCCGGCTGCAGTCGCTGGGGTCGGGGGATTACGGTATCGTCATCGGCCGGGCGCTTGCCGAACTGCTGGATGTACAGCTCGGCGACAGGTTGATACTGATGATCTCGCAGGGCGTTGCGACACCGGCGGGGCTTGTACCGCGCCTGCGTCGTTTTGAAGTAACGGGTATTTTCTATGCAGGGATGTATGACTACGATCGGGGCCTGGTATTCATCAACATCGAAGATGCCGCCAGGCTGTTCAGGATGGGCGATGCAGTCACGGGTATCAGGCTGGCGCTGCACGATGCCATGCAGGCGCGGTCGGTAGTTCGCGAGATTGCCCGGGAATTTGCAGAGCCGGTTTACGTCACCGACTGGACCCGCCAGCATGCGAATTTCTTTCGTTCCATTCAGCTGACCAAGTCGATGATATTCATGATTCTGCTGCTTGTCATCGCCGTCGCCGCATTTAATATTGTCTCGACCCTGGTAATGGTGGTGCGCGATAAACGCTCCGAGATCGCCATATTGCGGACACTGGGATCGTCACCCGGAAGTATCCTGGCCATGTTCATGACCCAGGGAACGCTTATCGGGATTGCCGGCGCTGTGCTGGGTGCCGGCCTGGGGCTGCTGATTGCCTGGAAGCTTCCGCTGCTCGTCGGCATGATCGAAACGGCCCTGGGCTTCAAGTTTCTCGCACCAGACGTATACTTCATCAGTGATTTTCCTGTCCGCATACTGTGGGGCGACGTGGTTCAGATCGTGGTGATCGCCCTGTTCCTGGCATTCGTATCGACAATCTATCCGGCATGGCGTGGAGCGGCGACCGCACCGGCGGAGGCGCTGCGACATGAATAACCGGGAACCCGGCGGGCAACCGGTATTGCCGTTGCGCTGCACGGGCCTGTCGAAGTCCTTCGCGGACGTTGGCACGATCCTGCATGTACTGCGCGGTATTGACCTGGAGGTCGGGAGCGGGGAACGTCTTGCCATCACCGGCGAGTCCGGCGCCGGAAAAACTACCCTGCTGCAGTTGCTGGGCGGTCTCGATACGCCCGGTGGTGGCGAGGTGTGGATCGACGGTAAAAATCTGGCCACGCTCAACGATACCGAGCGCGGCATGGTACGCAATCAGTCGCTGGGCTTTGTCTATCAGTTCCACCATCTGTTGCCCGAGTTCTCTGCGCTGGAAAACGTCGCCATGCCGCTGCTGCTGCGACGCATGGACCTGGCCGAGGTGCGCGACAAGGCGACCGGTCTTCTGCGGCGGGTCGGTCTGGCCGAGAGGCTCGATCACAAGCCGGGTGAACTTTCCGGTGGCGAGCGCCAGCGCGTTGCTGTGGCGCGCGCGCTGGTCACGGATCCGGCGGTCGTGCTTGCGGACGAGCCGACCGGGAACCTCGATCACAAATCCGGCGAGCGTGTTCTGAAACTGATGTTCGATCTGAACGACGAACTGGGCGTCAGCCTGGTCCTGGTGACCCATTCCACGGAGATTGCCGCGCGGATGAATCGCGTGCTGCTGCTCGACAACGGAGTGCTTGCCGATGTGACCGCGGAGTATCGTTCCTGAATCAGGCTTGATCGCCGGATTTCGATCGCAACCGGCGTCGCTTATACCGCCGGATCGTGGATTTTCGCCACAGCAGGTTGACCAGGAAATAGGCGATTGTGGCGCCTGCGACCGCGGAAACGAAAGAACCCAGAAGCAATGGTTTCCAGATCTGGACCAGGCCGTGCGTCAGCCACGGCCATGAAAGTTCGAAATTAACGTGCTCGACGGGAAGGTCGAGCATCATCGCGCCGAGTCGATATTCGAAATAGAAGATCGGGAAAAATGTCACCGGGTTTGAGACCCAGACAGCGACGGCCGCCACCGGTAAATTCACCCTGAGAATGAGCGCCGCGACGATCGCAACGACGGTCTGCCCGGGTATCGGCATCAGGCCGATGAACAGGCCCACCCACAAAGCCCCGGTCACACTTCGTCGGTTGGCCGCAAAGTACAGGGGATGATGGAGCAGGCGTTGAAAAGGCCCCAGAAATGCGTGTGCGTTATTCCGTGGATAACGCATGGAAACACGTCTGAAAAACTTGCGGGGCATCGCCTAAACTTCCTTGTGTTCGTGGGTGCGTCTGCCGGTTGGCGGTGTGGCCGGAATCAGACGAAATACGGGCCTACATTATCCAGATTCCGCGGCAAAGAGATATATGATCTGGACCGCAGTATCGACATTGATTGCAGTCTTTTCGGTGTTTTCGTTTCCGGGGCTGTCCATCTATCCGGTGATCGTTTCAGCGCTCGCGTTGCTGGTGTGGGTGGCCTGGGGTGGGCGTGCCTGCCTGGTGGCAGCGATTGCGGCTTGGGCGCTGTTCAACGCAGGTGAGGTGCTCGAAAGCCGCCTGCAGCCGTCGCTGTCCCGGCAGGACATACTGTTGCGCGGCACCGTGTGCCGGTTCCCGCGATCGGGAGCCGGCCCGCGGGGAGCCGAAGTAGTCCGTTTTCATCTCGATGTGGAGCCCGACGGCGCGATTCGCAGCCTGCCGGACCGGTTTTATCTCAGCTGGTTCGATTCCACGCAACCGGTTGCCATCGGGGAACGCTGGCAGTTCATGGTTCGGGTCAGGGAGCCACGCGGCCTGGGTAATCCGGCCGGTTTCGACTATGAGCGCTGGCTGTTTGCCATGAGGATCGGCGGTATCGGCTATGTCAGGCCGTCGAAGCTCAATCGCCGCCTGGATGTTGACCCGGGCGGGTGTGCAGTGGCGCGTTTGCGTGGCGAGCTTGCCACGGCCATTGAATCGGCGCTGCCGGGTCACCCGGGGCTGCCCTATCTGCTGGGGCTGGTGGTGGGTGCCCGCCATTTGCTCGATGACCAACAGTGGGCACTGCTTCGCCACACCGGTACCGTGCATTTGATGGCGATATCCGGGCTGCATATCGGCCTGATCGCGGTATTTTTTTTCTTCATCGGTAAACTGATTGCCCGCTTGTTGCTCGCTGCCGGAATTCGTTGTTCACCGGTGTTTTGCGGGCGGTGGGGCGCGGTTCTGGCTGCCGTAGTTTACAGTGCACTGGCCGGCTTTTCGGTTTCTACGATCCGTGCGGTAGTCATGCTGGGTGTGGCCGCGCTGCTGGCAGGCCGCCGCCGCCATTTTGCCCCGTCAGATATATTGTGTGCTGCCTTGCTGGCGGTGCTGTGTGCAGATCCCTTCGCCATTCTGTCCAGCGGCTTCTGGCTGTCATTCGCAGCGGTGGCACTGCTGATGATGCAATGGCTGCAGTTGGCGCCCGCGCATCGGGCCGGTGCCACCCGGGGGGGATGGCCAAACCGGTTGGTTCGTTCCGCCGGTGCTTTGGTCAGGGCCCAGCTGTTGTTGAGTATTGGTCTGGCAACGTTCGTAATCGGCTATTTCCAGCAGCTCTCCGTGATCGGTCCGGTGGCCAACCTGCTTGCCGTGCCGGTGTTTTCGATGCTGGTGATTCCCCTCGCACTCGCCGGAGCCGTGGTGCTGGTACTTGCTCCGTATCCGGGGCAGTGGCTGCTCGAACGGGCAGCGGATGCCGTGGTACTGGCCGTGGATGGGTTGACCTGGCTGAATCAGCTGCCGTTTTCGGTCTGGAGCCCTCCACCGATGAGCCGGCTGGCGCTACTGGCGGCCTTTGCCGGTTCCCTGCTGGTGATCTGGCCGCGCCCGCTGGCCATGCGCTGGCTGGCGCCACTGTGGTTTTTGCCTGCGGTCATTCCGGTATTCTGGTCAACGCTCGGGCCAACACTCGGGCCAACGTTCTTGCCGACATCCTCGAACGGCGCCCAGCCTGGCGGTGCCGGACATTTTCGCGTCATCGTTGCCGATGTAGGGCAGGGACTGGCGGTTGCGGTGCAGACGGGCGAGGGGACACTGCTGTATGACGCGGGACCCTCCTATGGCGACCGGGATGCCGCACAAACAGTCGTGCTGCCGGTGTTGCGGTATTTCGGGATACAGGATCTCGAAGCCCTGGTGGTCTCCCATGGCGATTCGGATCATGCCGGAGGTGCCGCCAGCATTATCAACGCCTACCCCGATGTACGACTGATCGCAACGCAGCGGTTCGATCTGACTGCCCGGCGCTATCTGCAGTGCCGGCAGGGGCTCGAGTGGAACCGGGGAGGCGTGACGTTCAGGGTGCTGCACCCGGCGGCGCAATCAGGGACGGAAGACGGGCGGCGCTGGTCGGACAACGATGCGTCGTGCGTGCTCAGCGTGACATCGCCGTTTGGCAGTTTGCTGTTGCCGGGGGACATCGAGGATCGAGCCGAGCGTCATCTCGTGCGCAGCCGGACGGTACAGCCCGTCGACCTGGTGGTGGCACCGCACCATGGCAGTACCACATCATCGGGTTTTGCGTTCGTGCGTGCCGTGCAGGCGCGCTACGTCGTTTTTACGACCGGTCACGCAAATCGCTGGGGCTTTCCCCGCCGCCCGGTGCTGGAGCGCTGGACCGCCGCAGGGAGTTGCAGTGCCGATACTGCCGACAGCGGGGCAATGGTGTTCGAGACGATGCAAGGCGGGCGGCTCGACCTCGTGTGGCGGTACCGGCAGGAAGGTCGAAAACCGTGGACCTATGAATCTGTCTCCCGGGAAGTGTGTCCGCTGTCGAGTGATTCTCCATAGGCGACAGGTTATAGTTGCGCACGTCGCTGGTTGAGAATGAGTCGAATATGCTGGAGATCGTACAGTCAGGCGGGTGGCTGATGTTGCCTATCATCATCTGCTCGGTGATTTCTGTTGCGATTATTCTTGAGCGTCTCTGGACGCTGCGGCAACGACGCGTGCTCCCGCAGGATCTCACCCGCCAGGTGTGGAGCTGGGTTCGCAAGAACCAGCTGAATCATCAGCATATCAAGTCACTCCAGCAGGGCTCGCCGTTGGGCCAGATCCTGGCGGCCGGTCTCAACAGCCGTAATCGCGGGCACGACACCATGAAAGAGGCCATCGAGGATACCGGGCGGCATGTGGTTCATGAGATGGAACGGTATCTGAATCCACTGGGTACCATCGCGGCGATCTCGCCGTTGCTGGGTCTGCTGGGTACCGTGATCGGCATGGTGAAGGTCTTCGCAGCCATCACCACGCACGGTGTGGGGGATCCGACAGTTCTGGCCGGTGGTATTTCAGAGGCCCTGATTACGACCGCGGCCGGTTTGTCGGTAGCGATTCCTTCGTTAATCGGCTATCGCTACCTCAGGGGCCGGGTCGATGCGCTGGTCGTGCAAATGGAGAAAGAGTCGATATCGCTGATAGAAGCCCTGCACCGCAAGAAGTATCTCGAGACCCTGGGACACGCAGATGAAACTCCAAAGCGCTAAGCGGGAAGAGCCCGAGATCAACCTGACATCGCTGATCGATGTCATATTGCTGTTGCTGGTTTTTTTCATGATCACCACAAGCTTTGTCCGGGAGGCGCAGATTTCGATCAAATTGCCGGAATCGGATTCTGCTGCCGAGGTCAAAGCCGAGCAGCAGCAGCTGGAAATTTCCGTCACGGCACAGGGAAGCTACCTCGTCAACGGGCGGGCGCTGATCGATTCCCGTCCGGAAACGCTTCGGGCCGCGATTCTCAAGGTCATGGCGGATGTCCCGGAAGGCCGGGCAACCATCAGCGCGGATGCCAATGCCACGCACCAGGCAGTCGTCACGGCAATGGATATGGCCGGAAAACTCGGTTTTACCGAAATCAATATTGCCACCGTCCGGTCCGTAGCGCCGGCCAGATAGCTGCAAGCAGCACAGGTACCTGACCCGTTGTCATCCCGAAAAGAGCCAACAGCCGACCCTGCGGTGATTTATCGCCGGTTGCTGCACCTGTGTACGCCGTACTGGGGTGTATTCCTTATCGGGGTAGTGGGCATGGCCATGTTTGCCCTGGCCCAGACCAGCGTTGCGTTCATCGTCAAGGAGTTCATCACCATCCTGATGGAGGAAGAACTCACACCCGATCAGCAGGCAATCAAGCAGTGGTTTCCAATGGTGTTTCTTGCGCTGTTTCTCGTTCGTGGCGTCGGGGGCTTCCTGTCGACCTATTGCCTGGGATGGATCGGGCGGCGGGTGATCCGGGTGTTGCGCAGCGATATATTCAAAAAGTACATGAATCTTCCCACCCGGATCATGGATCGGA
Source organism: Gammaproteobacteria bacterium (assembly GCA_024276095.1). Lineage (GTDB taxonomy): Bacteria > Pseudomonadota > Gammaproteobacteria > Steroidobacterales > JAJRUG01. The sequence goes on along the minus strand of JAJRXW010000196.1, from coordinate 10,981 downwards.
ATTCGAGCGGGGAGCTGTTGTCGAAACTTACCTACAATATCGAGCAGGTCGCCGAGGCGACATCCAATGTTGTCACCGTAGTGATTCGCGACAGCCTGACCATCCTCGGCATCGTTGGTTCGATGCTGTGGTTCAGTCCGGTGTTGACACTGATAGTGTTTATCGTTGCTCCCGTTATCACATTTTTGATCCGCTTTTTGAGCAGAGTATTTCGCCGCCACAGCGCCAGGATTCAGGGCTCGATGGGCGACGTCACCCGGATAGCCGAAGAAGCGCTGCAAAGCCACCGGATTGTCAAGATTTTCAATCGCCAGCAGTATGAACAGGATCGTTTCGATGTAGCCAATGAAAAGAACCGGCGCCTTCATATGCGGCTGTTTGCGAGCAAGGCAGGAGGTGCGGCCGCAACTTTGCTGGTTGCGGCACTGGCGATGTCCGGAGTCGTACAGTTCGCTCTTTCCGATACCGGTCAGTCGATTGTCACCGGTGGGGATTTTATTGCTTTTATTTCTGCGATGGGGATGCTGATGCGGCCATTGCAGTCTCTGACCAACGTTAATGTCGCATTGCAAAGAGGCATTGCCGCTGCAACCAGCGTGTTCGCATTGCTGGATGAGGATGACGAACTCGATGAAGGTACCTGGCGGCCGGGGCGTGTAGAAGGGCGGGTGGAATTTCGTGAGGTCGGCTTTACCTATGCCGCCGAAAAAGGCCCGGTGCTTCAGGACATCAGTCTCGTTGTGCCTGCCGGCCAGACGCTGGCGATCGTTGGTCGTTCGGGCAGCGGGAAATCGACCCTGGTCAATTTATTGCCGCGGTTTTATAACATTCAGTCCGGTGAGTTGCTGCTTGACGATGTATCCGTTTCGGAATATGCGCTGGATGCCCTCCGCGACCAGATCAGCCTGGTCAGTCAGGAGGTGGTTCTTTTCGATGACACCATTGCCAATAATATTGCCTATGGTGCTTTGGGCAAATCGTCACCGCAGGCCATTGCCGAAGCTGCCGGGGCGGCTCATGTCAATGAGTTCGCAGAACAGCTTCCGGAGGGGCTGGAGACGCGTGTGGGCGACCGGGGCGTGCTGCTTTCAGGCGGGCAGCGGCAGCGCATCGCGATTGCCCGGGCCCTGCTTAAAGATGCGCCGGTTCTGATCCTGGACGAGGCAACATCGGCACTCGATACGGAATCGGAGAAGCATATTCAACAGGCCCTGGTCGGTCTGATGACCGGGCGTACGACACTGGTCATTGCACATCGCCTGTCGACGATTGAAAACGCCGACCAGATCATCGTGATGGCAGCGGGCAGGATCGTAGAAAGCGGAACCCACGATGAGCTGATCAGGCATCAGGGACACTACGCCAGGTTACGCCGGCTGCAGTTCAAAGATGAACCCGAGTAGGCGGGTAGAGCGGCTATGGTATGGCGGCTCGGCAGTGTCATTGCTGCTGCTGCCTTTCTCCTGGTTATACGCTGTCATTACGGGCATACGGCGCGGGCTGTATTCGGCAGGTATTTTCACCCGTATACGGTTGCCGGTTACGGTGATTGTCGTCGGGAACATTACTGCCGGCGGCACGGGAAAAACACCGGTAGTCGACTGGCTGGTACGGGTTCTCGAACAGGCCGGTTATCGGCCGGGTGTCGTCAGCCGCGGCTACGGTGGCAGGCGCCAGCCGGCGCCGGTGGCGGTTACAGCGGACAGCGACCCGGCGATGGTCGGCGATGAGCCGGTACTGCTGGCGCAGCGCGGTGCCCGTGTTTGTGTCTGCGCCGACCGGGTAAAGGCGGCCCGGCACCTGGTCGAAGCAGGGATCGACGTGCTGATAGCCGATGACGGTCTGCAACACTATCGGCTGGCGCGGGATCTGGAGATTGTGGTCATCGATGGGCAACGCGGTTTTGGCAACCGGCGGCTGCTGCCGGCCGGACCTTTGCGAGAGCCGCCCGGACGGCTGGAACAGGCCGATCTGTTGCTGGTCAACGGCGGTGAAACCAATGGCATCGGGCATCGATTCGAGCTGGTTCCGGGTGACGCTGTCAGGCTGGACGGGGGCGGGCGCAGGCCGCTGGCAGAGTTCGCCCGGCGCAGTGTCTGGGCTGTTGCCGGCATCGGCAATCCGCAGCGTTTCACCCGCATGCTGACCGACCGGGGTATCGAAGTGCAGTCGGCGGATGTTCCGGATCACGGTCGAATCTCACTGCAATCGCTGTACGAGCGGCGCGCAATGCCGGTGTTGATGACGGAGAAAGACGCGGTGAAATACCGGAATGATCCCTGCCCGGATGTCTGGTATGTTCCGGTTGATGTGGAAATGCCGGACAGTGTGTCCGGACTGGTGCAACGACAGCTCAAAACGCTGGCCCGGGTGTCGCAGGAGGATTCATGAATTGGTTTCAGAACTGAAATTTCGCGTAGTGATTCCCGCCCGGTACGGATCGACACGGTTGCCGGGCAAAGCGCTGGTCTCCCTGGCAGGCAAGCCCCTGGTTCAGCATGTCTACGAACGGGCGTGTGGCAGCAGCGCCGGCGAGGTCATCATTGCTACGGACGATGAGCGTATTGCCGACGCGTGCCGCGGTTTTGGTGCCGAGATTGCGATGACGCGCGAAGATCATGCGTCCGGAACGGACCGGGTTGCCGAAGTCGCACAGCAAAGAGCCTGGGATGAAGACGATATTATCGTCAATGTGCAGGGTGATGAGCCGCTCATGCCTGCTGCCAGCATTGACCAGGTTGCCGGTCTTTTGCGGGACAATCCGCAGGCGGGTATGGGGACTTTATGTGCCGGAATTTCCGACCGGAAAGACTACCATGACCCGAATTCCGTCAAGCTCGTTTGCGATCGGTCGGGCAGGGCGCTGTATTTCAGCCGGGCCCCGATTCCCTCCGTACTCCATGGCGGGGACTCGAATCCGCCGTTGCCCGAGGCCTGGCGGCATATCGGTTTGTATGCCTACCGTGTGGCGACGCTCCGGCAACTGACAGCTGCCGAAACCTGCGCGCTGGAGCGCTCTGAAAAGCTGGAACAATTAAGAGCTTTGTGGCTGGGGATCGAGATTCGGGTCGCCGAGGCCCGGGAAGCTCATGGTCCGGATGTTGACACGCCCGAAGATCTCGATATCGTATCTCGCCTAATTCAGGGCTAAGAAGCGCGGGTAGACCGGTTCGGTTATCTGCCGGGGAGTCAGGGTCGTGGTCAGCGTTTTGATGGTTTGCATGGGTAATATCTGTCGGTCACCGATGGCCGAGGGGGTATTGCGCAAACTCGCCGCAGAAAGCGATGTGGATATTCCATTGACAGTCGAATCGGCCGGTACGCATCGTTACCACGTCGGGTCTGCACCGGATGAACGTGCCCAGGCAGCAGCATTGCGGCGCGGTATCGATATTTCCGGTCTGCGCGGGCGTCAGGTCGAAGCCGAGGACCTGCAGCGATTCGACTATGTGCTGGCGATGGATGAAGACAATCTCGAGATCCTGGTCGAGATGGCCGGTGACGACTGCACAGCGAAACTCTGCCTGTTTCTCGACTATGCGCCGGGGCGCGCCGGGCAGAACGTACCTGATCCCTACTATGGTGGCCCGGGCGGATTCGAGCGGGTGCTCGACCTGGTGGAAGAGGCCGCAGCAGGCTTTCTGGCCGAGCTGGCCGGGAGCGCTAAAGACGACTAGCCGGCCGGCAATACCGGGCCTGCGGAAAAACCTTTTCCACAGGCCCGGTTATCGGCTCATTCAGTAATCCCGGCGTGTCGGTCCACGACTCGGCGGTTTATCGGTTCCTGACGACGACCAGACGGTGTGTTTCTGATCCGTCTTGCCGGGCACCGCCGTTTCCCACGGGAGCAGGCGTTCGCTGTCCTGGGGGTTTTTCTCCTGCGCCTGTTCTTTCCGGGGATTCGGCTCAGCGGCTGCTTTCCCGGCAGGCTTCTGGTCCGGTGCCTGGTCTTCCTGCATGACTTTTACAGTCACGGTCTTTTCTGCAGTCGGTTGTTCCCCGCCATCGTCCCCGGGGGCGGAGCTTTTTGGCTTGCTGCGTGGTCGCCTGGCAGCTTTGGCCGGTGTCGGCGGTTCGTTTTGCAATTTAGCCTGTTTCTCAGGCTGCTTCTCAGGCTGTTTTTCGGGCCGTTTTTCAGCCTGTTTCTCTGGTTGTTTCTCTGGTTGTTTTTCAGCCGGTTTTTCCGTGGCCGGCGGTTGCTGACCGGCCTCCGGCGCTTGAGTGCTCGCAGCTTGCCGGGGGGGCATTTCTTTTACCGTATCGCCGCTTTGCGCATTATTTTCCGGTGCGCCCGACTGGCCGCTGGCGGCCTGTTTATCGGCTGTCGAAGTGTCCCTGCCGGAATCCGCCCGGGCACTCGAGGAGGCCTGCTGCTGCCGGCCCGATTGCCTGTTATTCGCATCTGCGGCCGCGTCGTCGCCAGCCGGTGCAGACGCCTGGTCGTTCGCGCCGGACTGCTGCTCCTGCTTGTTCTGCCGCTCGCTGTCAGCCGGTTTTCTTCTTCTGCGGCCACGCCTGGATCTGGGCCCCTGCCCCGATTTTTTGCTGCGCGCGGCGCCCTCATCTCCGGCTGCACGCTGTTTGCGATCATCGGTTCTGGCCGTTTCGGCCTCGTTCTTCGCCTCGCTTCTGCCCTCACCGGACTGCGGTTTCTGACGACTGTCACGCTGTCGCTTGTCACCGCTTCCGTCGCTGCGTGATCGCCCTCTGCCCCGGCCGCGCTGCTGCGGGCTCCGCGACCTGGTTTTCTGGCCTTGGCGGGGTTTGCGCGTTGTCGGCCGGCTTCGTTGTTCTGGCTCCTGCTCTTTTTCCTCGCTGGACGACCCGGCCAGCCCGGCCCATAGTCGGGCCAGCAGCCCGGGTTTACTGTTTTCCTGTGCCTCAGCTGTTTTCTTTTGCGCTGTCCCGGCGGGCTCTGGAGCAGGCGCGGCCGGTACGATCGTCGTGACTGCCGGGGCATCGGGTTTGGCGGGGCTGGTGGTAATATCGAGTATCGAGTTCGCCAGCTCCTCATCCTGTGTCGCCAGTGAGTAGCTGGCACCGGTGTTTTCGGGCAGCACGGTCTGGTCATCCCTGACACGCCGGATTGAATAGTTCGGGGTTTCCATTGCCGGGTTTGCAACCAGGATGGCTTCGACATTTTCACGCGCTTCGATGAGCCCGATTGCCTCCCTTTTTTCATTCAGCAGGAAGGTCGCGACATCGACCGGCAATTGTGCAATGACCTTGGCCGTGCGGTCTTTGCGGGCTTCCTCGCCGATCAGTCGCAGTACTGCGAGTGACAGCGATTCCACACCCCGGATATTCCCCATGCCATTACAGCGTGGGCATACCTGCTGCGTGGATTCACCCAGCGAGGGCCGCAGCCGTTGTCTGGACATCTCCATCAGGCCGAACCGCGAGATGCGGCCAATCTGAACCCGGGCGCGGTCCGGCCGGACCGCTTCTCGCAACCGGTCTTCAACCGCACGCTGATTTTTCTGTGGCCGCATGTCGATAAAATCGATTACCAGCAGGCCGCCGAGGTCGCGCAACCGGAACTGCCGCGCGATTTCATCTGCCGCTTCGAGATTGGTGGTCAGCGCAGTCGCTTCGATATCGCCGCCCTTGGTCGCCCGGGCGGAGTTGATATCGATCGATACCAGCGCTTCCGTGTGATCGATGACGATACTGCCGCCCGAAGGCAGTGTGACCGTGTGAGCAAAGGCCGATTCGATCTGGCTTTCTATCTGATACCGGGTAAACAGGGGTACGGTATCCGAGTAGTAATGAAGCTTGCGCAGGTTATAGGGCATGGTTTGCTCCATGAACTGCCTGGCTTCCTCATAGGTTTTCTCGTCATCGATCAGAATTTCGCCGATATCGTTGGACAGGTGATCGCGCAGGGCCCTGATGATGGTGTTGCTCTCCTGAAAGATCAGGAACGGGGAGGGCTTGCTCAGGACGACGCTCATGATGGCATCCCAGATGCTCAGCAAATAGTCGAGGTCCCACTTCAGTTCTTCGACGGATCTCTCGACACCGGCGGTGCGCACGATGGCGCTCATTCCTTCCGGCGTTTCCAGTTCCCTGAGCGATTGCTTGATCAGGTCGCGATCTTCCCCGGTGATTCTCCGCGAGACCCCTCCGCCACGCGGATTATTGGGCATCAGCACGATAAAGCGACCGGCGAGACTGATAAACGTGGTCAGCGCCGCGCCTTTGGTGCCGCGCTCGTCCTTCTCGACCTGGACAACGATGTCCTGGCCTTCTTTCAGTATCTGCCTGATATTGAGCCGGGAACCGGACTCGGGTTCTTTGACGAAGTACTCTCTGGAGATTTCCTTGAGCGGGAGAAAACCATGACGCTCGGCGCCGTAGTCAACAAAAGCGGCATCCAGGCTGGGCTCGATACGGGTGATCTTGCCTTTGTAGATATTTGCTTTTTTCTGCTCCCGGGATGGTACCTCTATATCAAGATCGTACAGTTTCTGGCCATCGACCATGGCCACGCGCAACTCTTCTTCCTGAGTTGCATTGATTAACATTCTTTTCATAAGCCCCTACTTGGTTGGTTAGCGGGGCTCCTGGCAAGCAAAGCAAGGAAAATAATATCCGCAGGCCGACCCGGCCCGGAAACGGGCTGTGGGCCGGCGATAGCCGCCATAGCGGCATGCGCCAATTAATAAAATCTTTCACAACTGCCAGCACTGTTAGCAGAATCCTTGGAAAATATTGGGCGCGACAGAAGCGGATATCGGTTCACTCCGTCAGCCAGGAGACCGTGTTACGGCCTGCTGGGCAGGCTCCGAAAAATAGACGACCACGCATGGCGGTCGTTACGAATCCATTACTCGCCGCTTTGCAGCGGACGGCGCACAATTCGCGTGCGCAGGGTAATATAGCAGCCGCAGCAAACCATTGCCACACGTTAAGATGGGCTCGTGAATGACTGAAAAATCGAATAATAGTCAGGTCCGGCTGGTGACCGTCGAGGCTGACGAGATGGACCGGCGCCTGGATAACTTCCTGCTGGGCAGGCTCAAAGGCGTTCCGCGCTCCCGGGTTTATCGAATGATTCGCGGTGGTGAGGTCCGGGTCAACAAGGGCCGGATCAAACCTCAATACCGGCTGAAAACCGGCGATGTGGTACGTATACCACCGGTACGTACGGCTTGTGGCGAAGTCAGGCGGCTGGCGTCGCGCGACAGGCTGGCCTGGATAGAAAGCCATATTATTCATGAGGATCCGGACTTGCTGGTGCTGAACAAGCCGGCAGGTCTCGCGGTACACGGGGGCAGCGGCATCGATTTCGGGGCCATCGAGTTGCTGCGCATGGCCCGGTCCGGCGAAAGGTACCTGGAGCTCGTTCACCGGCTGGATCGCGATACCAGCGGTTGCCTGATGATTGCCCGGAAACGGAGCAGCCTGAGGAAACTGCATGAGTATTTTCGTACCGGCGGGATTCAGAAGCGCTATCTGGCCCTTTTATCCGGCCGGATGAAGGCGCCAAAGTATGTCGCCGATGAGCCGTTGCTGACTGTCGACCGGCAGGGTGGGGAGCGGCACGTACGGGTCGATGCGCAGGGCAAGCCGGCGACATCGATATTCCGGGTGCAGGATCGTTTCTCGCTGGCGACTTTATGCGAGGTGGACCTGGTAACCGGGCGTACCCACCAGATTCGCGTCCATGCGGCGCATCTCGGCCACCCTGTGGCCGGCGATGCGCGCTATGGGCTGGCTGACGATCCGACGGTTGCGGCGTACGGGCTCCGGCGCATGTTTCTCCACGCTGCGACGCTGGTCTTCATGAGTCCGTCGAATCAGGAGCCGGTTGAAGTGCGGTGTCCTTTGGAGCCGGAGCTGGCAGGCCTGCTGAAAAGGATGCGGGCACGGGGTAAATAGCGGGGAACGAAGGCTCCGGCTGCTTCGCTTTGTGACTAGGGCAAAGGCACACCGAGGTCGATCAGGCACTGGGCCAGCCAGATCAGCGGCAGGCCCTGGATGGCGGTGGGGTCGGTATTTTCGATGCTCTCCATCAGAATGAGGCCTTTCGATTCCGCCTTGAAGCTGCCGGCACAGTCATAGGGCCGGTCCTGCCTGAGGTAGCGGTCGACGAGATCTTGATCGAGGGATTTGAACCGGACGACGGTCCGATCGACATGGTGGACCGGCAAATTTGCCTCCGATGACGGGTTTGCCGGCGGGGGCAGCACACAAACGGCGGTGTGAAAGACCAGTTGCCTGCCGCTGCAGGCAAGCAGCTGCTGCACCGCTTTTTCGTGGTTGCCGGGCTTGCCCAGCGCAATCCCGTCGAGATCCGCCACCTGGTCGCTGGCGATGATGAGCGCGTCCGGGTGGCTTGAGGCGGCGGTTTGTGCCTTCAGGCCGGCCAGCCGGGAGGCGAGATCCCGGCAGCTTTCTCCGGCCAGTGGGGATTCATCGGCGCCGGTTGCCAGGCATTCAAAGTCGGCCAGAATCCTCGCCAGCAGGGCGCGCCGGTAGGGGGATGCGGAGGCCAGCAGGATTGGGGCGTGGTTCTGAGGCATCAGCGAACCGTACTCGATTTTGACACGACCCACCACCATCCCTATCATTACGCGATTATGCTCGCCGAGTGTATTGGGTTCACGGAACTTCTCGAGATGGCGGGGCAGCGGGAGATCCGGCAGCTGCAGTTCAAACCATCGGAACTGCCGCGTCTGGCCAGCTTGCTCGGGACGTCTTCAGTTGATGAGACAGGGGGTCTGCAGGTGCGGATCAGCTTTGTGTCGTCTGCGGAACGGTTCCCTGAAATCGGGATTGCAGTTAATGGTTCTCTGATGCTGGAGTGCCAGAGCTGCATGCGTCCGATGCACTGGGATATGGATATTGAAGCGAGCCTGGTTGTAGTGGAAAGAGAATCGGAGTTGAGTGAAGCCTCTGATCCTTTCGACTGCATCGTTGCCGGCGACAATGGCGTGGATCTGGCATCTGTCGTTGAGGATGAGATATTGGCATCGTTGCCGCTGTCACCGATGCACCCGCAGGGTGTGGATGACTGCAGGGCGACCCACAGGGTTACGGACAGCACCGTTGCGAAGAGCGGCGCAGATGGCAGCGAAGATTCAGGATTCAGGACGCGGCCATTTGCGGATCTCGCTTCGTTAATGGAGCAGGGCGATGGAAAGCGTCATGACTAACATCGATTACTGGAGTTTTTAGTATGGCAGTTCAAAAAAGTCGAAAGACACCGTCGAGACGCGGCATGCGTCGGTCACACGACGCGCTGGCAAAACCGGCATTGTCGGTCGACAGCACAACCGGGGAAACCCATCTTCGTCACAATATCAGTCCTGACGGCTACTATCGTGGCCGCAAGGTGATAGAAACGCAGGAAGAAGATATCGAGTAGGCAGCCCGCTCCGGCGCTGTGTGTACTCCCTTAAAACCAGCTTCCCTGGCCCGTATTCCGAAAGGATACCCGGGGGGGATGCTGCTGTTTGCCCGGAGCAGCGATATCCGTAAAAGGAAGCGTCCTTGACCAGACCGGTAACGATTGCACTGGATGCGATGGGCGGCGATGCAGGACCGAGCGTCTGCGTTCCCGCGGCATTGCGAATGCTGAAGCAGCGCGAAGAACTGCGCCTGGTTCTGGTAGGACAACAGGACGCGATTGGTCCTTTGGTCGGCAATCCCGGCAAGCTGTCTCCCCGGATCCGTATCCTGAATGCGGAGCAGGTCGTGGCAATGGACGAGCCGGCTGCAGATGCCCTGCGGAAAAAAAAGCAGTCGTCGATGCGTATCGCCATTAACCTCGTAAAAGAAGGCGAGGCGGATGCCTGTGTCAGTTCGGGCAACAGTGGCGCGCTGATGGCAACCGCTCGTTTTGTACTCAAGACCGTCACCGGAATCGACCGGCCGGCGATGATGACGGCGCTGCCGACCAAACATGGCCGGTGCCATATGCTTGACCTGGGCGCCAATTCGGACTGCACGCCGGAGCAGTTGTTCCAGTTTGCCGTGATGGGGTCTGTCGTTGCGGGCGATGTCGACGGCATCAACAAGCCGAGAATCGGTCTGTTGAACATCGGCGTGGAGGCCATCAAGGGTAATAACACGGTACGTGAAGCAGCGGCATTGATATCGCAAAGCGCGCTTAACTATGTCGGTTTTATCGAGGGAGATGCGATTGCCGATCACGCGGCCGATGTCGTCGTCTGCGACGGCTTCAACGGCAACGTGGCACTGAAATCCATGGAGGGAACAGCCGGAATGCTATACCACTTTCTGAAGCAGGAGTTCAGGTCCAGCTTTTACGGCCGGATATCGGGGCTGATTGCATGGCCTGTGTTGAGGGCTTTGGCCAAGCGGCTGGATCCCCGCCGTTATAACGGTGCCAGTCTTGTCGGGCTGAATGGTATCGTTATCAAAAGTCATGGCGGTGCCGATCAGATCGCTTTCCAGCAGGCGATTCATACCGCGATGATCGAGGCAGAGAAGCAGGTGCCGAGCCAGATCGGCAGACTGCTGAGCGAGCAGGGCAAACACTGATGTATTCAAGAATTACCGGTACCGGCCGCTATCTGCCGGAGAAAGTGATCAGCAATGCCGATCTCGAGAAAATGGTCGACACCAGCGACGAGTGGATTCGCGCCCGCACGGGTATCGAGCGGCGCCACGTCGCTGCGGATGATCAGACCACGGCAGATCTTGCCGAACAGGCAGCACGCCTGGCGATGGATGCGGCGGGCGTTCAGGCGGAAGATATCGACCTGATCATTGTCGGCACGACGACACCCGACCTTGTTTTTCCGAATGTCGGTTGCCTGTTGCAGGAACGCCTTGGTATTCGCGGTTGTCCGGCGTTCAGCATCGAGGCTGCCTGCAGCGGTTTTATCTATGCGCTGACGACGGCTGATCGCTTTGTGGCAACCGGCCAGTCGAAATGTGCGCTTGTGGTCGGTGCAGAAACATTGTCACGTATCGTTGACTGGACGGACCGGTCTACCTGCGTCATTTT
>JAJRXW010000195.1 GCA_024276095.1 Gammaproteobacteria bacterium | reverse complement strand
GGGGTGTGCCGACCAAGGGTTACAAGACACGCAAGAACAAACGGACCGAAACCATGATCGTTCGGCGCCGGGGCAAGAAATAGTTACCGGACAGGTTCCGGAAGAGTCAAGAGAGGAAGTATTCAGTGCCACGTTCCATCAGGAAAGGCCCGTTTGTCGACGGTCACCTGGCGAAAAAGGTGCAGGAAGCCGTGGCGACGAGCAGCCGGCGGCCAATCAAGACCTGGTCCCGGCGTTCAATGGTATTGCCGGACATGGTCGGGTTGACCATTGCCGTCCACAACGGCCGGGACCATGTTCCGGTGCTGATTTCGGAAAATATGGTAGGGCACAAACTCGGAGAGTTTGCCGCCACGCGTACATTCAGGGGTCATTCGGGCGATCGCAAGACCAAGGGCTAACGCCGGAACGGGAACAAGGGAATCAGGATTCAGAACATGCAGGTATCAGCGACACTCAGGTACGCAAGAATCTCGCCGCAGAAATGCCGGTTGATTGCAGATGCTGTCCGCGGGAAGCCGGTGGCGCTTGCATTGCGGCAGCTGGGTTTCATGCCGAAGAAAGGCGCGAGGATTGTCAAAAAGGTGCTCGAGTCGGCCGTCGCCAATGCCGAGCACAACATGGGAGCAGACATTGACGAGTTGTCCGTGTCGCAAATTTTCGTCGATGAGGCTCCCCGCCTGAAGCGCTTTCAGCCCAGGGCTAAAGGACGCGCGGGAAAAATCATCAAGCGTAACAGTCACATTACCGTCCGGGTTGCGGACGAATAGGGAATCGGTATGGGTCAAAAGGTACATCCGATAGGCATCAGGCTCGGTATCACGAGAGACTGGGCTTCTACGTGGTACGCGGATTCGCGGACCTACGCGTCCTATGTAGCGACTGATTTCAAGATCAGGAATTTCCTTCGGGAAAAGCTCAAGGAAGCGTCCGTCAGCCTGATCCAGATCGAGCGGCCGGCACGGAAAACCAATATCACCATTCATACTGCGCGGCCGGGCATTGTGATCGGTAAAAAGGGTGAGGACATCGAACGTCTTCGCCGGTCGGTGGCGAAAATGTTGAATATGAATCTGGACGACGTCCGGCTCAACATTGCCGAGATTCGCAAGCCGGAACTGGATGCCCAGCTGGTTGCCGAGGGTATTGCCCAGCAGCTGGAGCGCCGGGTGATGTTTCGCCGGGCGATGAAACGCGCCGTGACAAATACCATGCGCCTTGGTGCAGGCGGTATCAAGGTCAAGGTGGGCGGCCGGCTTAACGGAGCGGAGATTGCCCGCAGCGAATGGTACCGGGAAGGGCGCGTTCCCCTGCATACGTTTCGTGCCGATATCGATTATGGACTGGCCGAGGCCAAAACCACTTATGGAATCATTGGCGTGAAAGTGTGGATTTTCCGCGGAGAAGTGTTTGATCGGCCGGATGCAGCTGCTGAAGCGGCCGAAGCGAAACCTGCCGGCTAGCAGGTCAGGAATCAGGAATCATGTTACAGCCAAAGCGTACTAAATTCAGAAAGCAGCAGAAGGGTCGCAATCGCGGTCTGGCGCTGCGTGGCAGCACCGTGGCGTTTGGTGAGTTTGGCCTGAAGGCAACGGGCCGGGGGCGGATTACCGCCCGGCAGATCGAGGCAGCCCGGCGGGCCATGACCCGCCATGTGAAGCGCGGCGGAAAAATCTGGATTCGTATTTTTCCGGACAAGCCGGTAACCAAGAAGCCGCTCGAGGTCCGGCAGGGCAAGGGCAAGGGTAACGTCGAATACTGGGTTGCACAGATACAGCCCGGACGTGTGCTTTACGAGATGGAAGGCGTCAACGAGGATATTGCCCGGGAAGCCTTTCGGCTTGCGGCTGCGAAGCTGCCTGTTTCAACAATGTTTGTTACCCGGCAGGTGATCTGATGAAGGCAACCGAACTGCGTCAGAAAAATGACGAGGAACTCAGGGAAGAACTGCTCGGCTTGCGCAAGGAGCAGTTCAATTTGCGGATGCAGCAGGCTACGGGTCAGCTGGTTCGCTCCGATCAATTCGGAAAGGTTCGACGAAACATAGCGAGATTGAAGACAGTGATGACCGAACGGCGTAACCAGGCAGCGAAAGCCGGGGCAGAATCATGAGCAATGAAGCAGCAGCTGCAGAAACCGGGGCGGTTCGTACGCAGACCGGCCGGGTGGTCAGCAACCGGATGAATCAGACGGTTTCGGTCTCGATCGAGCGGTTTGTCAAGCACCCCGTTTACGGAAAATATCTCAGACGGACGACGAAACTGCTGGCCCATGATGAGAGCAACACCTGCCAGGAAGGCGATGTCGTTGCCATCGTGGAATGCCGGCCGTATTCCAAGCGAAAATCCTGGCGGGTGATCGAGGTTCTCGAGCGCGCGGAAACGCAGTAGCTTCGAAGCGATAAACCCGAAGCAATAAACGATAGCGGTTAGATTTGACGGAAATCATCAATGATTCAGATGCAAACAACTCTCGGCGCTGCCGACAATAGTGGAGCGCGGCGCCTGATGTGCATCAAGGTGCTGGGTGGCTCGAAGCGGCGCTATGCCGGCATCGGGGACATTATCAAAGTCAGCGTCAAGGATGCGATTCCGCGTGGTCGTGTCAAGAAAGGCGAAATCTATAACGCCGTAGTGGTTCGCACCAGGAAAGGCGTGCGGCGGGCAGACGGCTCGTTGATCCGGTTTGACGGGAATGCTGCCGTGCTGCTGAATCCGCGACTCGAGCCGATCGGGACCCGGATTTTCGGCCCTGTTACGCGTGAACTGAGGACCGGACGGTTTATGAAAATCATTTCCCTTGCTCCGGAAGTGCTTTAGATGAACAGAATAAAGAAAGGCGATGAGGTGATTGTGACTGCCGGCAAGGACAAGGGCCGGCGCGGGTCGGTATTGCAGATCTTCGAAAACGGCAGGGTGCTGGTCGAGGGTGTCAATATGGCCAAGAAACACCAGAAGCCCAACCCGAATGCCGGGGTGCAGGGCGGCATTATCGAACGGGAGATGCCGCTGCACGAGTCAAATATCATGTTATTCAATCCGATCACCAAAAAGGGCGATCGGATTGGCATCAAACAGCTTGAGGACGGCACAAGGGTCCGTTACTTCAAGTCGAACAACGAGGTGGTGGACGTCTGAAAACGAATCTGCCTGTCGGGCGGGATTCGGACGTGAGTAAATATTATGGCCAGGTTACAGGAATACTATAGGAAGACAGTCGTTCCCCAGCTCAAGGAGCAGTTGGGGCTGTCGAATGTCATGGAGGTTCCGAAGATCACCAAGATCACCCTGAACATGGGTGTTGGTGAGGCATTGGGCGATCGCAAGGTGATGGAAAAGGCGGTCGCCGATATGACGCTGATAGCCGGGCAGAAGCCGGTTGTAACCAAGGCTCGCCGGTCGGTGGCTTCGTTCAAGATTCGCGACGGCTACCCGATCGGCTGCAAGGTCACGCTGCGACGCGAGCAGATGTACGAGTTTCTGGATCGCCTGATTAACGTGGCTATTCCCAGGATCAGGGATTTTCGCGGTCTGAGCGCCAAGTCTTTCGACGGACAGGGCAACTACAGCATGGGTGTCCAGGAGCAGATTATTTTTCCGGAAATCGACTATGACCATCTCGATTCAATTCGGGGTATGGATATTGCGATTACGACTACCGCGAAAAATAACGAGCACGGCAG
>JAJRXW010000194.1 GCA_024276095.1 Gammaproteobacteria bacterium | reverse complement strand
GGACGTATCCCGGCAAAGACTCGAGGATACCGTGATCAAAGCGCCTTTCACCGGTATCGTGGTTGCAAAAAATGCGCAGCCGGGGGAAATGATCTCACCCCTGTCATCCGGGGGCTTCACCCGAACCGGCAGTGGCACCATTGTCGATATGAGCTCACTGGAAATCGAGGTCGATGTGAACGAGGCCTATATCAACCGGGTATCGCCGGGACAGCCCGTTGAGGCCATCCTCGATGCCTATCCGCAATGGAAGATCCCGGCCCGGGTCATTGCCATTATTCCGACTGCCGACCGCCAGCGTGCTACCGTCGCGGTGAGAATCGGCTTTCAGGAGCTGGACCCCAGAATGCTGCCGGACATGGGCGTCAAGGTCGCTTTCCGGCAGTCCGGTCCGGCGCCTGCCGTCTCGGCCAGCATCGTGATTCCGGAAAAGGCCGTGCGAACCGATAACGGACGGGATATTGTATGGGTCGTTGTCAACGGTTTGCTGGAACGCCGGGCAATATCGATCCAGGGGCAGTTCGGATCCGAAGTGCATGTGGTGGCCGGTCTGAAACAGGGCGAAAGAGTGGTAGTTGAAGGCCCTCCCGATCTGCGTGAGGGCGACATGGTCGTGGAGGCGAACTAGATGGCTGGTACGAACGGAAACCTGGTTGAAGTAATCGGTGTCGACAAGCTTTTCCACCGTGGCTCGGAAGACATCCATGTACTGGGAGGGCTGTGCCTGGAAATTCCCGAGGGGGAATTCCTGGCTTTGATGGGCCCGTCCGGCTCCGGAAAAAGTACCCTGCTCAACCTGCTGGCCGGCCTCGACCGACCGACCGAGGGCAGCGTCATCATCGATGGCGAGCGGATCGACAGGCTGTCGGAACGCCGTCTGGCTGCCTGGCGCGCCCGGCATGTCGGCCTGGTTTTCCAGTTCTACAACCTGATGCCAACGCTGAACGCTGAACGGAACGTCGAACTGCCACTGCTGCTGACCCACCTGTCCCGCGCGGAACGCAAACAGCATGTCGATATTGCCCTGTCCGTAGTCGGGCTCAACAACCGCAAGGGACACTATCCGCGGCAACTGTCCGGTGGCGAACAACAGCGGGTCGGAATAGCCCGGGCGATTGTCACCGATCCGACCCTGCTGCTCTGCGATGAGCCGACCGGCGATCTGGACCGCAAGTCTTCCGATGAGATTCTCGATCTGCTGCAGGCACTCAACCAGGAACAGGGCAAGACCATCGTCATGGTAACCCATGACAGCGATGCGGCAGACAGGGCCAGCCGGGTCGTTCACATGAACAAGGGCAAACTTTCGACCGAAGCGGCAGCATGAAATATTTCAGCGTCATCTGGAGCAGCCTCAAGCGCAAGAAAACGCGTTCGATTCTGACCATCCTGTCGATCCTGGTTGCATTCATACTGTACGGCTATTTGTCCGCAATCCGGCTGGGTTTCGATTCGGGTGTCGAAGTAGCCGGCGTGGACCGGCTGGTCATGCAGCACAAAGTGTCACTCATTCAGTTCCTGCCCGAGAGCTATGAATCCAGAATCGAGCAGGTACCGGGCGTCGATTCGGCAGTGCACGGCACCTGGTTCGGCGGAATCTACCAGAAGCCGATGAATTTTTTCTCCCAGTTCCCGGTCGTGATCGACGAATTCCTGGACATGTTTCCCGAATACGTGCTCAGCGATGAAGAGATAGAAGCATGGCACAACACCCGTACCGGGGCGGTGGTCGGACGCACGACCGCCGAGCGGTTTGGCTGGAAGATCGGCGACCGTATTCCGATTGAAGCGACCATCTGGACCCGCAAGGACGGCAACCCTACCTGGGAGTTCGATCTTGTCGGCATCTATGACGGCGCCGATACGACCACTGATACGACACTGTTCTTTTTTCGCTATGACTATTTCCAGGAAGCGCGCAGCTTCGGCAGCGGTAATGTCGGCTGGTACTGGATACGGGTCGATAATCCCGACAACGCAGCTAAGATCGCCCGGGAAGCCGACCAGCTGTTCGCCAATTCCCCGGCAGAAACGAAGACCCAGCCCGAAGCGGCCTTTATCCAGGGATTTGCCAAACAGATCGGGGATATCGGCCTGATCATGACCGCCATACTGGCGGCGGTATTTTTCACCATCCTGCTGGTTGCCGGCAACAGTATGGCTCAGGCCGTTCGCGAACGCGTACAGGAGATTGCCGTACTCAAGGCGCTCGGATTCACCCACAGCGCCGTGCTGTTCATGGTGCTTGCAGAATCGCTGCTGCTGGCATGCCTCGGCGGCTTCGCCGGGCTGGCGATCAGCTGGCTGATGATCTACACCATGGGCGATCCGACCAATGGCACCCTGCCGGTATTCTTTTTCCCTGCCAGGGATGTCGCGCTGGGCGTCCTGTTGGCAATTCTGACCGGCATTGCAGCGGGCATCATGCCTGCCATCAAGGCCCAGAAGCTGCAGATTGCCGACGGGCTGAGGAGATAATCCGGTGGTTGGTTT
>JAJRXW010000193.1 GCA_024276095.1 Gammaproteobacteria bacterium | reverse complement strand
TTGTCACGACCGAACCGGCGACTGTGCCCGCCGGCCAGAACAAGACCGAATACCTCCGGCGCGCTCACCCTTTTCCAGGCTGCTGGTAATCGCTTTTTCCGCCGGTTTTGGTGACCAGATGCACATTGCCGATCACCATGTCGTGAGACAGCGCCTTGCACATGTCATAGACCGTCAAAGCGGCTACCGCAGCGCCGGTCAGGGCCTCCATCTCAACACCGGTCTTGTGTTCGACCTTGGTAATGCAATCGATCGCTACGTTGTCGTCATTGTCGAGTTCCAGCGTAATCCGGCAACCATCGAGCCCCAGGGGATGGCAAAAGGGAATGAGCTCGTGAGTTTTCTTGGCCGCCATGGTTCCGGCAATGATGGCGGTCTGAAAAACGGGACCCTTGGCGGTGTGAATCTCTCCATCCTGAATCGCCTGCGCAACTTCCGGCGGTAACCTGACGCTGGCGCGGGCATGGGCGGTGCGGGCCGTTTCCGGCTTGCCGCTCACGTCTACCATGGCAGGCTGATTCTTTTCGTCGATATGTGAAAACATTCTGCTGTCCGGGCCTCGACCTGCGGCCATTATAACCCGCCGCCAGGCGGGATCAGCTGGACCGAACCGGCGAGGAGCTCAGTTCGCTGGGATCGACAACCAGTCCCGGAACCTCCGGAGAACAGCGATAGCGACCCTCCTGGAATACCCGAACGGCAATCATCCACAAAGAAATCTGGCCCCAGGTAAGGCCCACGACAACGCCGGCATCGAGAATCCCCCGCCAGGGCTGGCTCATCTGGTGAACCAGCAGCACCAGCCCGATAATAGCCAGCGTGCCGCCCCAGATTGTCATCAGCGTTCGGCGGGTTGCGGCGAAATAGCCGACACAAAACAGCGGCGCCAGCAGGCTGTTGCCCACAGTCGGAAATCGGTGCAAATACAGCGCGCGGGCGACTACGCGGGGAGAAAAACGAAGGTGGAAACCCCGGTAGCCCTCGGAATACGCCATGAACACTACAACCAGAATCAGGACGATGGTCTGCCAGATCGTCAGCCCGTCGTTGATCGCTTCCAGCGCGAATTCCGCCAGCCGCCCGATGGAATACAGCAGCACGATGGATACTCCGATGATGCCCCACAACGGGGCGGCTATCCGGAGAAAATTCTGTATGTATTTGCGTATCGTTGCCATGAATCCGTATCCGGCCTGCGGGATGGCTGACTGTAGCACAACCCCGTTTCCCTGCTCTCGCTGAATCGACCTGATATCATCACGGTCCTGCCGTTGAACTCATGACTCGCATCGGGTGAGAGAGAGTTTACACGCTGGCAAGCCTGAAACGAAACAGATGAACCGCACAATTATTGAAAAAATCTGGGACACACACTGTGTCGCAGACCTGGGTGACGGGTCGTACCTGATCTACATCGACCGAATATTTCTTCACGAACGTACCGGCAGTATTGCGCTCAAGGGGCTGGAAGAAGCGGGCCGCGTCGTTCGCAACCCCGAGCACGTATTTTGCACCATGGATCATATCGTGGATACGTTCCCGGGCCGCACCGACCGGACCACCATGCCCGGCGGCACAGAATTCATCACCACCACGCGGGAAGCTGCGCTGGCGGCGGGTATCAACCTGTTCGACCTTGGCGACGACCGGCAGGGAATCGTGCATGTGGTCTCACCGGAGCAGGGAATCGCATTGCCGGGTGTCACGCTGGTCTGCCCCGACAGTCATACCTGCACGCTGGGCGGGCTGGGTGCGCTGGCCTGGGGTATCGGCTCGACCGATGGAGAGCACGCCCTGGCAACCAAAACACTGGTGGTCAAAAAACCGCGAACGATGCGCGTGAGCTTCGACGGCGCCCTGCCGTACGGCGTTACGGCGAAGGACCTGATTCTTCATCTGATTGGCCGGCACACGGCCTCCGGCGGTGTCGGTTTTGCCATCGAGTTCTGCGGTCAGACCATTCGTGAATTGCCCGTGGAGGCGCGCCTGACCCTGTGCAACATGGCCGTAGAATTCGGCGCATGGACCGGCATTGTTGCCCCGGATGACACTACCTTTGAATATGTTCGGGGGCGGCCCTACGCGCCGGCAGGCGACCAGTGGGAGCTCGCTGTACGGCACTGGCAAAGTTTGCGCAGCGATCCGGAGGCACGATTCGACCGGGAAATCCGGATCGACAGCCGGGATATCGTTCCGCAGGTAACCTGGGGGACCAGCCCGCAGCATGAAACGGGGATCGACGGACGCGTGCCGGACCCGGCTGACGAGCCCGATGCGAACAAAAGACAATCCGTTGAACGTGCGCTGGACTACATGGCGCTGGAACCCGGTACGCCGCTTGAAGGCATTCCAATCGATGCGGCGTTTATCGGCTCGTGCACCAACAGCCGTCTCAGCGACCTGCGCAGCGCTGCGCAGGTGCTGGAGGGGCGTCATGTGGCCCCCGGGATCAAGGCGATCTGCGTGCCGGGCTCGAGCCGTGTGAAACGGGCGGCCGAAGACGAAGGCCTCGACAGGATATTCACACGGGCAGGCTTTGAATGGCGTGAATCCGGCTGCTCAATGTGCTTTTTCGCCGGCGGCGAGAGTTTTGGCGACCGGGAACGGGTCGTCACCAGTACCAACCGCAACTTCGAGAACCGCCAGGGACCTCGTACCCGTTCCCATCTCGCCAGCCCGACAACCGTTGCCGCTTCAGCGGTACGTGGTTGTCTGACGGATGTGCGCACGCTGGAGAATTGACCATGGAAAAGTTCAGTCAACTCACGGCAATCGCTGCACCGATCATGCGAATCAATATCGACACGGATGCAATTATTCCCAGCCGCGAAATGAAGCGCGTATCAAAAATCGGTCTCAGTGACGGGCTGTTTGCGGGATGGCGTTACCTGAAGCCCGGCAGCCGGGAAGAAAACCCGGAATTCATTCTCAACCAGGAACCCTATCGACAGGCACAGATCCTGCTGTCAGGGGCAAACTTCGGTTGTGGCTCGTCGCGTGAGCACGCAGTCTGGGCGCTGAGCGAATGGGGTATCCGCTGCATCATCGCCCCAAGCTTCGGGGCGATCTTCTCCGGTAACTGTGTACGTAACGGCATCCTGCCCATCGAACTGGACAACGAAATCGTGGAAGATCTTGCCGCACAGATCAAAACCGATCCGGAAGGCAACAAAATCAGCATCGACCTCCCCCGTCTCTCGGTAACCGCACCGGATGGCACCAGTTACCCCTTCTCGATCCCGCCCGCCGACCACGAAATGCTCCTCCAGGGCCTCGACTCCATCGCCATCACCCAGAAACGCGACCCAGACATCCTCGCCTTCCAGCAGCGAGATCGCCAATCCCGCCCCTGGCTCTATTGACAGTTGACGGGGTCGGACCTCGCTACCCCATTGATCTATAGGGAAAATAGATAGAAAACCCTTGCATATTGAACCTTAAACAGCCCATATCAGGCCCAAAACAGGTTCTTTAAGGAAATTCCGCTGTCTTCCGTGAACGTGAGTTTGGCGGTTGCGTCTATTTTGGCGCCAAAATGGGCTGTTTAAGCTCTATTTCGGGCCAAAAACAAGCGATATTTTCTTGTCAAACAATTACTTAGCGAGGTCCGACCCCAACGATGCCGGAGTCGATGAGCTCTTGTATCTGATCGGGGGAGTAGCCCGCTTCTTGCAGCACTTCTTTGGAGTGCTGGCCCATTCTCGGGACATCCTGGCGGACGGACAGTCTTTGGCCGTCGATCTCCAGTGGCAAGGCGGGTAACCTGGCCTCAGCCCCGGCGTTTTCTCCGTCCGGGATGGTGACGGGCAACAGACCACCGCTGGCATTCAGGTGGGGATCGTCGAAAAGATCTTCGGGGCGTGTAATCGGCGCGAAGGGCAGGCCTGTTTTTTCCAGCTTGCTCATCAGTTCCTGCTTGGTATAACCGCGGAAGGTATCTTTGATCACCGGAATTATCCGGTCCCTTTGTTTGACTCGGTCGCCGTTGGCAGCCAATGACTCGTCCGCAGCAAAATCATCCAGGCCAAAAGCCTCACAGAACAGCTTCCACTGCGTATCGCTGACGACGCCGACAAACACCTGCTCGTCATCGCCGGTATCGAATACTTCGTATATCGCCCACGCAGAAATCCGAACCGGCATCGGACTGGCAGGCTGCCCGGTGACCGCGTACTGAGCCCTGTGCTGCCCAACGAGAAAAACGGTGTTTTCGAACAACGAGGCCACCACCCGCTGGCCCTTGCCGGTTGCCTTGCGCTGAAACAAGGCCGCGAGTACACCCATCGCTCCGAACATGCCTCCCTGGACATCGATCACCGATGCCCCGGCCCGCAGAGGTTTTCCCGGGGGGCCGGTCATGTAGGTCAGCCCCCCCATCATCTGTGCCACTTCATCCAGTGCCGTGCGATGCTCATACGGCCCGGCGAGAAAGCCTTTCTCGGAGCAGTACACCAGCCCGGGAAACTGCTTTGACAGGTCGTCATAGCCGAAACCCAGCTTGTCCATCGCGCCCGGTCGAAAGTTTTCGATCAGAACATCCGCCTCACCGATCAGCTTCATCGCTACCGCATGCCCCTGCTCCGACTTCAGGTCAACGCACAAACTGCGCTTGTTGCGGTTATACATCGGAAAGTACCCGGCCCCGGAACCCAGTAAACGCCGGGTATTGTCTCCCTTGATGGGTTCTATCTTCACCACATCGGCACCGAGATCGGCAAGCGCCAGGCCACACATCGGCCCCATCACCATGTGAGTAAATTCAACGACCCTGACTCCGGCCAGGGGGAGTGATTGGTTTTCTGTCATTATGAGCGCCTGCTGGAGTATGCCGGTTTCGTTATAATTCTCCCCCCGCGATTATCTCCCTGAGGGTCGTTCCAGCAAGAATTATCCTCTACAGCTGTGCAACATGGAATATAGACAAGCCGCTATGACTGAAATTGACATCCTGATCAGCGAAGTCGGTCCGCGTGATGGACTGCAGAGCATTCAAACCATCATGCCCACGGCGGCAAAAAAAGCCTGGGTGGCGGCCGAAGCGGCTGCCGGCGTGCAGGAAATAGAAGTCGGTTCATTCGTCCCGCCAAAACTGCTGCCCCAGATGGCGGATACCGCCGAGATCGTCACCTATGCCCGAACCATTCCGGGACTGACGGTTGCCGCGCTGGTGCCCAACCTGAAGGGTGCGGAAAATGCAATCAGGGCCGGCGCGCACAAAATTAGCCTGCCACTGTCGGTCAGCGAGACCCACAGCAAGGCCAATCTGCGCAAAACCCACCAGCAGGTTCTCGATGAAGTCCGGGCGATCGTCGCACTGCTGAATTCCCTGCCGCCTGACCAGAGGCCCGGTTTCGAAGGCAGCCTGTCGACCGCTTTCGGCTGCACGCTGGAAGGCCCTGTACCAGCGACCAAGGTCACTGAAATGGCCCGCAAGCTGATTGAAGCAGGCTGCGATGAAGTCGGCCTGTCAGACACAACCGGTATGGCCAATCCGCGCCAGCTGCAGCACCTGATCCGCCTGGTCAGGTCGGAAGTCGGCGCAGACAAGCTGACCGGGGTGCATTTGCACAATACCCGCGGACTGGGGCTGGCCAATATACTCGCCGCGCTGGATGAAGGCATTACTACGGTAGACAGCTCACTTGGCGGGCTCGGCGGGTGCCCCTATGCACCCGGTGCCAGCGGCAATATCGTGACCGAAGACCTGGCCTTCATGCTGGACTCCATGGGCATTCGAACCGGCGTCGATCTCGAAAAACTGATCGCAGGCCGGAATATCGTCACCGGGGCACTGCCCGATGAGCCCATGTACGGGTTTACGCCCGATGCCGGCCTGCCCAAGGGCTACACGCCGGGGGGCTGGGGCATCGACAGCTAGGTGCCGGCAAAAGGTTTGGCAGCGAATCGACCCGCTGCCGGCGGGCAGGCTATGGCTCCTGAGGCATTTCGCCCGCCGGGGCTGCTTCCTCCGGTGACATCCCGGCAGTATCTCCGGTTTCTGCCTGCAGATACGCAATCAGGTTGGCCCGGTCCTGCGGATTTCTGATACCGACAAAAACCATCCGGCTGCCGGGAATCAATTTGGCAGGCATTTCAATCCAGTGATCCAGCGTCTCGGGTGTCCAGACAACATCCGCTGCGAGCATGGCATCCGAGTAGGAAAACCCCGGCGCTGCACCGGCCTTGCGCCCAAATACACCGTACAGATTTGGCCCAATCATGTGCTTGCCACCTTGTTCGAGACTGTGACATGCCCGGCATTGCATAAAAAACGCCTTGCCTTTTGCCGCATCGGCACTGGCCATCAGCTTGGCAATATCGTAGGCATCGCTTCCACCGCTCTTTGCTCCGGGCTGCGGCGGGTCAGCAGGCCCACACGCAACAACCGATAAAACCAGCACCACGATCAGAACACGAACATATCGGCAATACACAGCATCAAACTCCTGTTTATTTGTTGGCAGAACAGATCGGAAATCCTCGCACAATACCCACCATACTGGCAAAATATCGGAATTCAACCGGTATACCTCCCTCCGATACCTCCGGGCCGGGAGGTAATTACCGGAAATCCTTATTCGGAGATACTTCAATGCATCGCGTAATGTTACTGGGCGCCGGCAAGATCGGTGCGCTGATTGCCGGCCTGTTGGCCGAATCCGGGAAATATGATGTCACACTGGCGGATCAACGCCCTTCGGTAGCCGAGGAAGTCATCAAGGCTCATGGCCTGGCTCATCTCCACCCGATGGAGTTTGATGCCACCGACGACGATCAACTGGGCAAAGCCATCGGGGAATCCGGCGCGGAAGCCATCATTTCCGGCCTGCCACACTACTGCAACGGCCAGATTGCACGGACCGCCCGCCGGCACGACATCCACTATTTCGATCTTACCGAGGACATCAAGGCCACCGAGCAGGTGCTTGAGGCCTCCCGTGGATCGACGAAAACCTTCGCACCACAATGCGGGCTGGCACCCGGCTTCATCAGTATCGCCGCCAGTGAGCTGATCCAGCATTTCGATTCGCTCCGGTCCGTCAAACTGCGCGTTGGCGCCCTGCCCCAGCATCCCAACAACGTGCTGAAATACGCGCTGAACTGGTCGACCGAAGGGCTGATCAATGAATACGGGAATCCCTGCCATAGCATCGTCCAGGGCAAACCCTGCGAGATCCTGCCGCTGGAAGGGCTGGAGGAAATCTCGATCGACGGCAGGCTGTACGAAGCCTTTAACACTTCTGGCGGGCTTGGCTCACTGGCTGATACTTATGCCGGCCAGGTCGAAAGCATGAATTACAAGACCATTCGTTATCCGGGCCACTGTGAGCAGATCCGGCTGCTGATGAACGGCCTGAAAATGAACGAAGACCGGGAAACACTGCGAAGAATCCTGGAAAACGCGGTACCGCTGACTTTGCAGGATGTCGTTATCATCTACGTTGCCGTTACCGGGCATCAGGACGGTGCATTACGCGAAGAAAACTATGTCAATAATGTCTACCCGCAAATGGTTGCGGGGCGGCTATGGTCTGCCATTCAGGTTACGACTGCCGCAGGGCTGTGCGCAGTGATGGATATTGTTCTCAATACACCGGACAAATACCCGGGATTCGTCCGCCAGGAACAGCTCAAGCTGACCGAGTTACTCGACAACCCGTTCGGCAGCTACTATCGGGCCGGCAGCCGCAAGGAGGTCTCGGCCGAGGCGATTACCGCCGGGACTGTCGGGCAACAGCGTATCAAGACGCAGCATACGAGCGGGGAGGACTAGAGGATGCAACAACTACTCGAATCACTGGGACTGGATCAGCTGAACGCCGGCGTCTGTTCTGCAGGACACTGGCACGATACCGACGGTGCACCGATCATCACCTCAACCAACCCGGCGACGGGGGGAAATATCGCCTCTGTGCAGTGTGCCACGGCATCTGATTACGAACAGGTGATCGCGCAGGCACAGGACGCTTTTGCCAGCTGGCGCATGATCCCCGCACCTCAGCGCGGTGATGCCGTCCGCGAAATCGGTAACGCCCTGAGGCGCCACAAAGATGCGCTGGGCAGCCTGGTGACTCTGGAAATGGGAAAAATCAAATCCGAGGGCGATGGTGAAGTTCAGGAAATGATCGATATCGCGGATTTTGCCGTCGGGCAATCACGCATGCTTTATGGCCGTACCATGCATTCGGAACGGCCGCTGCACCGCTTGTATGAACAGTGGCATCCATTGGGAGTCGCTGCTGTGATCAGTGCTTTTAACTTTCCGGTGGCAGTGTGGTCATGGAACGCATTTATCGCCGCGATTTGCGGAAACATCACTATCTGGAAGCCTTCTCCGAAAGCTCCGCTGTGCAGCATCGCCGTGCAAAAAATCTGCAATCAGGCTCTTGCCGATGCCGGTTACCCGCAAATTTTCAGCCTGATCAATTCCGCCGATCAGCCACTGATTGAAAACCTTGTCGATGATTCGCGAATTGCCCTGGTTTCATTCACCGGTTCGTGCGCGGTAGGTAAAGAGGTAGGGCGCCGTGTGGCTGCACGGATGGGGAAAAGCCTTCTGGAACTCGGCGGCAACAATGCGTTGATCGTCGATGAGCATGCCAATATGGACCTGGTAATTCCAGCGGTCACATTCGGTGCGGTCGGTACGGCCGGACAACGCTGCACAACGACGCGACGCGTACTGGTCCATCATTCCCGAGTCGAAGAACTGACCAAACGGCTGGTGTCCGCCTACCAACAGGTGCGTATCGGCGACCCGTCGGATCCCGACACACTGATGGGCCCGATCATCGATGACAACTCGGTTACCCGTTATCAGGAAGCGATCCAGGCATTGCAAGATCAGGGCGCTGAAATACTGTGCGGCGGTAACACCATCGACAGACCGGGTCATTTCGTTGAACCGGCCATCGTCATGGCGGAAAACGAATGGCCCATCGTGCAGCGTGAAACCTTTGCGCCAATTCTTTACATCATTCCCTGCAACAGTCTGGATGACGCACTGAGCAAACAAAATGCAGTAGTCCAGGGGCTATCGTCAGCAATATTTACCGAGCACCTGGCCCACGCGGAACGATTCCTGTCCCATGCCGGAAGTGACTGCGGCATAGCCAACGTCAACGTTGGCACGTCGGGCGCAGAAATCGGCGGCGCATTCGGCGGAGAGAAAGAAACAGGCGGCGGCCGCGAAGCAGGCTCCGACTCATGGAAGGCCTACATGCGCAGACAAACAAACACCATCAACTGGGGCAAGGATTTACCACTGGCACAAGGCGTCGATTTTTCCATCGAATAAATCCGGTTGGCGCTATAACTCCAGTGCGCCGGGGTTCATCAACCCGTCCGGGTCGAGACTGGCCTTGACATCCCTGATGGTTTTGGCTGCTGTTGGCTGGCGCCCGTGCATGTAGGGGTAACATTTGCCGATTTGCATGTGGGATGCGCCAACTGACGAAAAAACTCCCTGAATTTTGCGACGCATTTCGGCGACCAGTGCCCGCCCTTCCGGATTCGAATCGTACTCGGGCAATGTGGCAAGATACTCCTTCGGCAGATACCGGCTGTGAAAGGCTGTGCGGCTGTCTTCCCAGTAGAACACCGGCTCGTATAAAAATGCATGGGTGCTGATCGACATGAACATCGCGCCCCGGTCGACAGCATGAGCCTGCATGCGCTCGGCGTATTCTGCGTACAATGCTTCGATCTTTGTACGAAACTCTTCAATCTTCGAAAACGGCATGACACCGTGCATGGGCACCCAGCGTTCGCCTTTCGGGCCCAGTATCGGGTATAACGGGATAAACGGCATGGCTCGTAATACAGTCGGAATGGTATTAGCCATTTCCGTACCGTAGGGTGCCATGGCTTTGCGCACTACGGCCAGCTTGCCGCGAATCTCTGCCCGGCTCACACCCTCGACCGCATAATGAGCGGAGTATTCAAACCCGGACATAAAGCGCTTGCCGGCCAGGGCCATTTTTGTAACCCGAACCAGCCCATCGATAATTCCGCTGGAAGTTTTCAGCACTGCCCAGACGGCGTTGAGGGCATCCGAAGTTTTTGTATTACTCAACTGCCCTGACTGAAGCTTCGGATCCACGGCAAAATTATCCGATACCACTCCCTCCCGGGCCACTGCGGCCATACCGGCCGCCATAGAACTAAAATCGCCAAAGCCAAAAGATGCCGCACCGGTATGTGCAGGCCGGCGAATCAGGCGCAGCGTGATCCCCACCTTGATACCCAGCGCACCGGCATCACCGGTAAACAATCCGGTGAGATCGGGCCCGTACCAGCGAAAAAAGGGTGATCCATTCTCAATGGAACTGGACCCGGTGCTGAGCAACTCACCGCCGGCCAGAATAATATCAAAGCACAGCACCGAGTCGGCCGAGATGCCGAAGCGGCTCGAACCCAGGCTCGCGCTGTTCTGCGAAGTCGAGCCACCGACCGTCGCCTTGAGCCCCGAGAACGGGCCCCAAAAGGGTGTTCTCAAATCCTTTTCCGCCAGCGTACTGGTCAGCTGTGCCCAGGTAACACCCGGCTCGACAGTCACATACATATCCTGTTCGTTGATCTCAACGATCCGGTTCATTCGGGAAGTATCGACCAGCAGGGACCTTTGTGTGGTCGGCAGGTAGGCATTGGTATAGGAAGCACCGCCACCGCGCGGCACCAGCGCCACGCCGTTAGCGGACGCAAGCTGCGCAATTTCCCGGACTTCCTCAACAGTTCCCGGCTGTACAACCGCCATTGGTTGCTCCAGCGAGTTGTAGACATCCATCGCGTAGAACACGCGATCCGCCTCGTCTGTCAGAACATACTCCTGCCCGATAGCCGCGGCCAGTTGTTCGATCACCATTTCAGGTGCGATAGGGTCTGCGGACATAGGCACTCTCTCTTTCCAGCTATCTGGCCATCACGGATTATGGCGATTCGGCATAATGATCAGAATGACTAATGTCATCTACGCCTCCTGAATCCGGCCGTCAAGCCAACCGTGATCAGTGGCCGAGTATAGGGCAAAAGCGCTGTCAATCGAGTAATTCAGAAGCAGGCTTGTCCTGAAAATGACTTTCAGTCGGCCAATCGTAGTGAACACTCCATCGGCTAAACAATCCGGCCGGATAGCCGGCAAGGCGGAATTGGCCATGGAATTCACCGGGATCATGATTGGCGATCAGCTTTTCCCGGTCGCCACCGACAGCTGGCTACGCAATCGAACGGCGAAGGCAGGAAAACTGGCGGGCGCACGGCCGGGGCTGTCGCAATCGGAGGACTCATCGATGGCAAATCCGGTGCGAGAACCGGTGCAAAAGTGGGCGCCGGTATTTCGCTGTTGACCCATGGCGCTAGCCTGAATGTGCCCACCGGTACGTTGCTTGAAACGGCACTGAGAACACCGCTGACCCTGTAATCGACCGGAAAACCGATCCCGGAAACCGACCCTGGCGCCTTTACCAGGCGATTTGAAACCCGATACTGGCCATCAGCCCACGCGGCAGTTTATCGCCGACGATATTCAGTATCTCAAATGCCGTAACGCCTGCACCGAGATAACCGATTTTGGTAGCTGCCGGTATTGACCCGGCCGGGTTGCAGAAACTGTTCAAGGCCGAGCCCGGAAAAATACTCATCCATTTCCCTGTTGGTCCGGCCGCCCATGAAGAAATGGTTCATGTATGCCGCGCTTTTGAAAATTGACACCAAATGCCTGCCTAGCCTCCTCGCGACTCAGCACCGAGACCGACACCCGCAAGCCGTCGGCCTGCTGCGTCTCGACGCGGTCCCGAAACATCAGCTGGTCGATCGGCAAGGGCCGATAGCTGGCGCAGCCGGCACAAAACACCAGCGCAATCACAGCTACGAATCTCGTCGGAGACAATACTGCCGTCATGCCTGTCATCATCTTCTCCCTCAGCTGGGCCTGGACGAACCGGGAAGATACGTCAGCCCCGGATCGTTCCTGATCAGCAAATTACGCGCCGACCATTCCCTGGCAGCATCGGGAGACTCAAGCCACTCGAATTCTCCGGCAACGTAAACGGCAACCGGGACGCCATCCCGGTATAAAAGACGATTTCGAACAGCGACCGGAACACGCACTCCCGGCGTGATAATGCCCGAAAGATTGAGTGGATCTGCCGCAGATACAATGAACTCTCGCAGCCCTTCATCGCTTCTCTGGACATCGCTTCTATGGACCGCCCGAAGTGTGTCCACGGCCTCGGGCCAGGCAAAATGCTCCCCACTGAATCCATTGACGAACCGCCCGCCGCGTATCTCGCCACGCGCTTCCATACGCCGGTAAACACGGGCCAGTCGCCGCCACGGCGGCAGCAGCCGGGACTCCCGATGCAGCAGGCCGCGAAACACCACGCCATAGCGATCGAGTAAAGCCAGCGCAATGTGGTGCACTGATGCATCGGAATATTCAGACCGCTCGGACTCGCTGAGCCGGCTCATGAGCAACCCCTGCTCGACCAGCACCCACCGGCCGGCCGCATCAACGCTGACAGAGCGGGCTCGACCGGCGCGGCCCCGGCGCGGTTTCGAGAAACTGGCACGCCTGGACGAAGGAGTAATCAGCACCCGCAGCCCGGCAAATGTATCCGACGTCACCAGGCCCCATGCCACCAGTTCCGCCAGCGCAGTCTCGACCTGGGTGCGCAAAAGCCCTGTACCGCATACAAGATCGACAAAAAAACTTGCGCCGTATTCGCCCAGAGCCGAACAGACTGTCCGCGCATGTGTCGACAATGGCAAGGCAGCCGTATCGCCGGGCGCCAGTATCGGCAACCAGTGATCGACCTCGGATCGATCGACCAGCATGACAGGCGTGCTGCGAACCGGCCCCGCCTTGCCCTGGTTCCTGCCGGC
>JAJRXW010000192.1 GCA_024276095.1 Gammaproteobacteria bacterium | reverse complement strand
CGCCGAAACTCATCGATGGCGTCATCGCATCCCCCATGAGGGCCGGGTCAACGAAAGCAAAAAACAGCAGGGTAGCGAGGCTGGCAGCCAGAAAAGAGGCCCAAAGTACCGCTGCAACATTCTGCGTACGCGCATCCCAGGAGTTATGCTCGACGGGGTGCCCGTCGCTCTCGTGAGTATCGGCTTCCTGCCGGGTTTCCTCGCTCATAAAGTACCCGTCACGATTTGCTGAGGCTCAGCACATAGGCAACCAGTGTCCGGATGCGATCCGGGGACAACGCTTCTTTTTGTGCCGGCATGTGATTGCTGCGGCCGTTCAGAATCACGTCTCTGATATCCGCCTCCGCACTGCCATGCAGCCAGTCGTCATCAGTCAGGTCAGGCGCACCGAACAGCTGGTTGCCCTTTGCGTCCACCCCATGACAGGCGATACACATCTGGCCAAACTTTTCCTGGCCTTTTGCGTTCGGCTCACCCCTGCCGCTGAGACTGAGCACATGCGCAACGACATCATTCAGCTCTTCCTCGGTCATTGCCGCGCCCAGGGCAGGCATCACACCGTTTCGCCCGTTGGTGATAGTGGCCTCAATCTTCTCCGGCTCGCCGCCGTATAACCAGGCATCATCGGTCAGGTTGGGGAAACCGCGCGCACCGCGCGCATCCGAACCATGACAGGTTGCGCAGTTGTTCTGAAAAAGATTGCGGCCCAGCTGTACTGCCTCGGGATCCTCGGCAAGATCCGTGAGCGCAATCCCGGAGAAAGCAGCGAAAATATCGCCGTAGCGTTTCTCGGCCCTGGCCAGCTCCCGCTCGTATTGTCCGGTCTGGGTCCATCCCCAGATTCCGGCAAAAGATCCCATGCCCGGATAAACCACCAGGTACCCGACACTGTAGAGGACGGTCAGCCAGAACAGGATCAGCCACCAGCGGGGCAAAGGATTGTCATACTCCACAAGATCCTTGTCCCAAACATGCTTGGTCGTGCCTACTTCGCCCTCGTCCTCCACACGTTTTTTTGAAAGACCCTGCAAAAGCCAAAGACTGCCGATGACAGTCACCAGCACCAGAACAATCACATAGATACTCCAGAACCCACTCATCTCTCAGGTGCTCCGTAAACTAGCTCTTTGCATTCATTGACCACTTTGAACATCTTTCTCACCGGGCTGATCGGTCTCCAGCGGCATTCGCGCAGCTTCGTCAAAGACGTCCTTGCGCTTGCTGCTCCACGCCCAAAACCACACTGCGATAAAGAGCACCAGCATTACCACGGTAAAAATGCCACGCATGAATCCGGCGTCCATCTGCTATCTTCTCCCTTTGCTCGACAGCCCCAGCCCCTGGAGATACGCAATCAGGGCATCCATCTCCGTCTTGTCCGCTACCGCGGAGCTCGCGCCGGCGATATCTTCATCGGTATATGGAACACCCACCATACGCAGCCGCTCCATCTTGACCGGGGTGCCGTCCGGATCCAGCGTGTTTTCGACCAGCCATGGAAAACCGGGCATATTCGATTCAGGTACGAGATCGCGCGGATTGATCAGGTGCATGCGGTGCCATTCGTCGGAGTACCGCCCGCCGACACGCGCCAGGTCCGGACCGGTTCGCTTGGAGCCGAACTGGAAAGGGTGATCATAGACAGATTCGCCCGCCAGGGAATACGGCCCATAGCGTTCGGTTTCATCGCGGAACGGCCGGATCATTTGCGAATGGCAGTTATAACACCCCTCACGGATATAGATATCGCGGCCTTCGAGCTCCAGTGCCGGGTATGGAGACACCCCTTCGGCAGCCTCGACCACATCACTGGAAAACATCAGGGGAACGATTTCCGCCAGCCCGCCGAGGCTCACGGCAATGACAATCAGCACAGCCAGCAGGCCCGCCTTTCGTTCAAGCGTGTCGTGTTTCATGAGATTCCCCTCAGGCTGGTTCGACAACCGGTTGTACGGCGTTTTTCTCGCCGGAACGAACCGTCATGTAAACATTGAAAGCCATGATCACCATTCCCGAAAGGAACAGGATGCCGCCGAGCAGCCGTACCGCATAGTAAGGATAGGTTGCCTTCAGGCTTTCCATGAATGTATAGGTCAGTGTTCCATCGGCATTCACTGCCCGCCACATCAGTCCCTGCATCACGCCGGCAATCCACATCGCGGCAATATAAAGAACCACGCCAATGGTGGAAATCCAGAAATGCAGGTCGATCCACTTGATGCTGTACATTGACTCCCGCCCGAACACCTTTGGTATCAGCGCGTACATGGTACCTATGGAAACCATCGCCACCCAGCCCAGTGCGCCGGAATGCACGTGACCGATTGTCCAGTCGGTGTAATGAGACAGCGCGTTGACCGTCTTGATGGACATCATCGGGCCTTCGAAAGTCGACATGCCATAGAACGACAGGGACACGATCAGGAACTTCAGAATCGGATCGGTGCGCAGCTTATGCCAGGCGCCGGAAAGCGTCATCATGCCGTTGATCATCCCTCCCCATGAGGGCGCAAGAAGAATCAGCGAAAACACCATCCCCAGCGACTGGGCCCAGTCCGGCAGGGTTGTATAGTGCAGATGGTGAGGCCCGGCCCACATATAGATGGCGATCAGCGACCAGAAATGCACCACCGACAACCGGTATGAATACACCGGCCGACCGGCCTGCTTGGGCACGAAGTAATACATCATGCCCAGAAACCCGGCCGTCAGGAAAAATCCCACGGCATTGTGCCCGTACCACCATTGCACCATGGCATCGACGACTCCGGCGTAGATCGGATAGGAGAGCCCGAGAGTGACCGGAATTGCCAGCGAGTTTACGATATGCAGTATCGCTATGGTGAGAATGAAGGCAGCGAAAAACCAGTTTGCTACATAGATGTGGCTGACCCGCCGGGTAAACAAGGTACCGAAATAGACCACCGCGTAGGCGATCCAGACAACTGCAATCAGTATGTCAATCGGCCAGATCAGCTCGGCATACTCTTTGCCCTGCGTATATCCGAGCGGAAGCGTCACGGCCGCGAGAACGATAACGAGTTGCCAGCCCCAGAACGTAAATGCCGCCAGCCGGTCCAGAAACAGCCGGACATGACAGGTACGCTGCACGACATAGTAGGACGCGCCGATCAATGCACTGCCGCCAAAGGCAAATATCACCGCATTGGTATGCAACGGACGCAACCGACTGTAGGTCAGCCATGGAATATCAAAGTTGAGAGCCGGCCACAGCAGTTGCGCGGCGATAATCACGCCGACCAGCATGCCTACGATCCCCCACACGACGGTCATGATGGCAAACTGGCGAACTACCACGTCGTTATAGGTTTGAGATTTCTCCATTGCTAGCTCCGGAAATACTGACGTAATACCGGGGCAATTTCAGACCCGGCAAAAAACCAAAAAAAACCACGCTCCGCTGTCGAACGAAGCAAAAAGAAAGCCCGGCACCCACGGAAACAGATCAGTTCTCCGGCCCCTGAAGCACCCCCCTTACAGGCGGTTGATACTAGCGGCAAACAGATCAATTGCAAACATCGGAAAAACTGCCCCACCGCCAATATTCAAACCCGCTAATATACCGAAATTGATGGCAGAGGGAGTACGTATAAGTACGTACCACAGCAGTCATGGCCGGAACCCCGACACCGGCCGTAAATGCCAGCTGATAAAGATCAATGCCTTGCAGTAAAATTACAGAGATACTGGCGTCCGGCGCGCCGAGAACACCGGCTGTACTGTGGCACGGGTGAAGTAACGGGATCGTGGAACTCATAGACTCATTTGATCGCAAAATCGAGTACGTCCGCCTGTCTGTGACCGACCGATGCAATTTGCGATGTTTTTACTGCCTCCCCCGCGGGAAAAGATCGTTCCAGCCCCGGGAGGACTGCCTGTCGTATGAGGAAATCGAGCGTCTGATCGCCGCCTTCGCCGAACTCGGTGTCAGCCGTGTTCGACTCACCGGCGGGGAACCGCTGCTGCGCAAAGACCTGCCGGTGCTGATTCGAAAACTCGATCGGATCCCCGGCATCACGGATCTGTCCCTGAGTACCAACGCTGCTCTCCTCAAAGACACGGCGGTGTCGTTGCGAGATGCCGGTGTCCGCCGTATTAATGTCAGCCTGGATACCCTGAGCCCCGGGAAATTCACCCGGATAACGGGGGGGCAACTTGGCCCGGTACTCGATGGCCTGATGGCGGCAAAGGCAGCGGGACTGAGCCCGATCAAGCTGAACGTACTGGCATTGCGCGGTATCAATGATGACGAATTCGAGGACATTGCGCTTTTTTGTCTGGAACACGGCTTTACGCTTCGGTTCATAGAGACCATGCCGGTTGGCAGCGGCGGTCGCAAGGCCGCCGAACACTACCTGGACCTGCGCGAAGTCGAAGACCTGCTTGCCGCACGGTTCGACCTGGTATCCAGCGACATGACCGGCGGCGGCCCGGCCCGCTATGTCAGAGTCCGCGACAGTAATCTACACATCGGCTTCATTACGCCGATTTCCCGCCATTTTTGTGCTAACTGCAATCGCGTCAGACTGTCTGTGGATGGTACTCTCTACCCATGTCTCGGCCAGGAACATCATCACCCGCTACGCCAATTGCTCCGCGAGGGCATCAGCGACGCCACGCTGAAAAACATCATCGTGGAGACCATCCAGCGCAAACCGCAGAAACACGAATTTCGCGAGAAGCCCTGGCAGGTTATCCGCTTCATGTCCGCAACCGGTGGGTAAGCCGGGGCCCAATCCAGCTACGCAATACCGCGGTCGCAAGCCCGGAAACCGTTTCGTGCAACAGGTGAACGCTCCGCCATGCACGGAATCTGCAGACCGCGAATTCCAGGACCATATCCTGCCGCTCGTTTCCAGGACGTTTGCGCTCACCATTCCACAATTACCGCCGGACATCGCAACAGTTGTCGGTAACGCCTATCTGCTGTGCCGGATCGCCGATACCATCGAAGACGACCCGGAACTCCATGCCGAAAAAAAATCCCTGTTCCTGGCAAACTTTCTGGCGGTCTTGCGCGGCCGACAGGATGCGGCCGAACTGATCGATGAGCTGAATGCCGCCCTGGCGGCAAGCACCAGCATGCCGGAGCGAGAACTGATCCTGAATATCGGGGCGGTGGTCCGGTTGACGAATACATTCTCGCCATCTCAGCGTCAGGCCGTTATCCGCTGCGTGACGACAATGTGCCAGGGCATGCCGGAGTATCAGCACCAGAAAACGCTGCACGGCCTGGGATCTCTGGAAGACCTGGACAGATACTGTTATGTGGTTGCCGGCGTGGTCGGCGAAATGCTCACCGAGCTTTTCTGCGACTATTGCGAAGACATCGCCACGCAGCGTGACAAAATGATGGAGCTGGCCGCCTGTTTCGGCCAGGGTCTCCAGATGACCAATATTCTCAAGGATATCTGGGAAGACAGAGAGAAAAATACCTGCTGGCTGCCACGCACCGTATTCTCCGACCTGGATGGCGGGCTGCACGATGCCATGTCGGCACGGCGCAGTACGGCCGTCTCCGGTGGCATTGAGACGCTGGTAGGCATTGCTCATGCCCATCTTCAGCAAGCGTTAATCTACACGCAAACCATTCCCAAGCAGGAAAAAGGCATTAGAAGATTCTGCCTCGGTGCGATCGGCATGGCGATGCTCACCTTGAGAAAGATCCACCGAAACCCCGGCTACAGGAGCGGTCTCGAGGTCAAGATTTCCCGCCTGAGCGTCAGGGCCGTGGTCGCTGTCTGCAATATCGGGCTGTACAGCAATCGCGCGCTGGCGCTGCTGTTTTCATGGACAGGACGTCACTTGCCCAATCCGCCCGCAATCCCCTTAGCACATCACCGCAAAGTGCGGATTGATCTTTAGTGCGATCATCGGGCAAGCATCCAATGCCACCGAGCCAAAAGCACTACCCGCAGCACACCATCGCAAACTGCGGATTGATCTTTAGTGCGTTCACCGGGCAAGCATCCAATGCCCCCAAGCCAAAAGCACTCCCCTCAACACACCCACATGAACCACCGACCGATCCTTACTCCCGATCCAGATAGCGGTAATACTCGATCCCGTGGTCCGAATAGGCCGGATGAACGCTGTCCCCTACCCGATCGATGACAAACTCACCGGTAGACAGCTCCATATTCTCCAGCCTGCCGACCGATGCCAGTTCCCCGTTCCGATGCAACGACAGGTACTGTTCATGACTCAGATCCCATGCCGGTGCCAGCGCATCGGCAAAATGAATGCGCGCCGCCGCTGATTTCCAGTGGCCGGCCACACGCATGGGGATCGCCTCGGCCGCATCGCCGCTGCCATAGCCTACCGCCAGCACTTCCTTGCCGCCGAGATCGCGACCTGTTTGGCACGCCTCTTCAAGCCCGGCCGCAATCCATGCCGGCAATGACGCCGAATACACGTTACCGAGTTCCCGCATCTGCTCGCTGCCGAGCGCCATCTTGCCCCCGACCAGCGCTTTGAAATGATCCTGCTCGCGGAATTTGCGCAACAGGCGCATCGACTCGGGATAAGGATGGCGCTCAAGTTCGCGGTCGATCACCATCGCCAGCATATCCGGTGCTGCCTGTAATTCGTCGATAATGGTCCCCGCCGACAGGTCGGCCGCCTGACAATATTCGCTCAACTCGGCCCGTCCTGCCGCACCATTGTTCGCCAGCCCGTGCAGGTAACTGAATCCGAATGAATTCACCGGCATCCGCTCATAGGGACGGTGCATGAACACGGCAGTCACCGACTGATAGTAATCGGCAGGCTGGCGGTCCAGCCGGCGCAGCATTTCTTTTAATGCACAGGCGGTCTCATCGAGATAACAGCTGGTTGAATACTTGCCGTTGAATATGGGTGTTTCGCGAAACGGCGCTTCATCGGCCGGTCGACCATCTGCGCCCCGTTTCATCGGCTTGCGAAAATCGACGGCACGATAATCCGAAGCGCTGCCGCAGGCGGCAAGATCGACTTCGAGCAGGCCGGGATCCCGCTCCAGCAGCATGGCCACAGCCCCCGCTCCCTGGGTCGGCTCTCCGCTGCAGCCCAGCTCGTATTTGGCGATGTCGGCGCTGACGACGATCGCTACCGAGTCATCAGGCTCCGTCAGCAGGAACCGCAGGCCGCTTTTCATCGCGTAGATTCCGCCCAGGCAGGCGTGCTTGATTTCCGGCACCTCGCAGTGCCGACTCAGCGGCGACAGGCCACGCTGGCGAAGCGCGGCATCGAGCATCCCCTTGACGATCACCGCACCTGCCGAATTGTCGGTACTCGATTCGGTACCGAGACCAAGAAAACGAACCCGGCCCGGATCGATCTCGTACTGGTCGATCAACCGCAATACCGCGGTTGCAGCCATGGTATACATGCTCTGATCCGGCCCCGGCATCCGGAACCCGGTACCGATCACCTTGCCTACTTTTTCCCAACAGGCGCCGGTCCACTCGCACCACTGCTGCAGATCGACCCGGTGAGGAGGCAAATAGGTTGCGAAGCCGCTGATCCCGACCTTATCCGTTCGCATCAATGATTCTCCATTCCTGGATTCCTGTATCCATGGCTCTCAACAAGTATTGACTCAGGGGTTTAGTCTGTTGGGCGCCCATTATATAGAGACGATCATAGATAGACAGTCGCAGGTACCAACATTCGACGACCGGTCCGGACGATCCCGGGCATGACCCGGAACAATGACCGGGACCATGTTTTCATTATGTTAATGCTATTTATAAATAACCAGAATATATAATTGTTTTATATAATATTTAATAAAACTCCGGCGCCATTTTCGCCACGCCATTCGGGACAGATCCTGCTGCCCCGTCCATAGCAGCCGTACCTCTGCTCCGGGATTCTTCCAGCATCGACTGGTAGCCTGCGGCATCCAGACCGGGAAGATCCTGCAAAAATGCGATCACCGGCCAGATCTCCCGATCGTCCCGAGTCGCACCCCATGCCGGCATACCCGTCATCTTGATGCCGTTTTTGGTGATCCAGAAAAACTCTTGCGGCGACCCCTCTTCTTCGGTGAGATCCGGCGGCGGCGGGTTCAACCCCCGGGCCACAGGCGAATCCAGCCTGCCCGGCGGCGTATGGCAGGCAGCGCACAGCTCGTCAAAATCCCTGATTCCGGCCAGCCGCATATTCAGGCTGGTCAGATCCGGCACCTCGATATCCTCGATTCGCCCTTCGACCGACGCCTCGCGCACCGACGAGAGCAGCCATGCCACCAGCGCATTGTCCGGCTGGCTGGCCGCGACGTTATATACCCCGGAATAAATGAAAACCCCGGTAGCAAGCACACAAATCAGAACAAAAACCACAAAATTCTTGAGCATATCCATTTGGCTTTCCTGGTATCGGTTGTGATAACTGCCGACTCACGGCACGCCTATTGTACCGCTACAACGCATAAAACTGATGAAAAAGGTACCGGTATCAGGGTACTGTCCTGTTTCCCGGAAATTAGCCGCGACATCGGGATCGGTCATTGAGCCTGCCGGGGCTGAGCCGTGTGTCCGCGATTCCAACCGGGTAACTCAGGGTAACTCCGGCAACAGCATATAGTGAAGCGTAATCCAGGCCGCAGCGACCGGGAATATTCCGCCGAATTGGTGGGCCGTGCTGGATTCGAACCAGCGACCAATTGGTTAAAAGCCAACTGCTCTACCAACTGAGCTAACGGCCCGCATACCGGATTCTACCTCAAGCGAGGCAGCCGGGATGATACCCGACCAACCGTAAATGACAAGCAAAACATATCCATGGATCAGGTCCGGTACCGGGTGGGATCATCGACTCCGGCTGCCTCGAAACCGGCCCTGCGCAGCCGGCAGGCATCGCAGCGGCCACAGGCTGCACCCTGCGCATCTGCCTGGTAGCACGAAATGGTCAGCGAAAAATCGACACCCAGCGCCACACCGCGCCGCACAATTTCCGCTTTGCCCGAATCGAGCAATGGCGCGCGGATATCCAGCCGTGCTCCCTCGATGCCACGCCGTGTCGCCAGGGTCGCCATGCGCTGGTAAGCCTCGAGATACTCAGGACGGCAATCAGGGTAGCCGGAATAGTCGATCGCGTTGATGCCAAGATAAATACTGTCGGCCTCCAGCACTTCCGCCCAGGCCAGTGCATAGGAGAGGAAAATGGTGTTTCGGGCCGGGACGTAGGTGACCGGAATTCCCTCGCCCGGCTGCTCCGGCACGTCAATCGATCCATCGGTGAGCGCGGAGCCGCCCAGCTGCCCGAGATCGATATTCAAAATACGATGCTCCAGCACGCCCATGTGTGCGGCGATCCGGCGCGCCGCCCCCAGTTCGACATCGTGCCGTTGCCCGTAATCGAAACTCAGCGCGTAACAGTCGTTGCCTTCCTCGATGGCGATCGCCAGGCAGGTTGCCGAATCCATACCGCCCGACAGGAGTGTGACTGCTTTGCTCATTCGTTGCGCCGGTGGTAACCCGCTCCTAATGCCCGGGGCTGTCGCCCCACAGATGCTTGTGAAGCTGAATCTGGAATCTCACTGCCAGGTGATCTTCCAGAATCCAGTCTGCCAGATCACGCTCCGCAAGCTGACCCCAGGCCGGTGAAAACAACACGCTGCATTTTTCCGTGAGCGCATGCTCTGCCAGGATATTTTTCGCCCAGTCGTAATCGCCACGGCTGCACAGCACAAACTTGATCTGATCTTCCGCTTTCAGGCAGGCAAGATTTTCCCAGCGATTGCGGTCGGCCTCACCGGAATCGGGAGTCTTGATGTCCATCACGATTACCACCCGCCGGTCCACGGCGGAAACATCCAGTGCGCCGCCGGTTTCCAGCAACACCGTGTAGTCCCGGTCACACAGGGCAGACAGCAGGAACAGACAACCGGGCTGGGCCAGCGGCTCGCCGCCGGTCACACAGACATGGCGGGTTTCATGGCCCGCGACCGTATCGAGTATTTGCGTGATATCGGTTTGCCTGCCACCGGTGAACGCATATTCGGTATCGCAATACCGGCAACGCAAGGGGCAGCCGGTCAGACGCACAAAAACGGTGGGGCAGCCTGCAGGCCGTGACTCACCCTGCAACGAGCGAAATATTTCCGTGATCCGCAGGCGGGTATCCGGCTTTTGCGCCCGGACGGGTTTTTGGCCTGGCTTACTGCGAACGCTGTCCACCATCAGGCAAAAGCACTCCCTCGCCCGGGCTGGCGAAGATCAGTGTCCTTCACCGGCCATTCGCTCAAGGCGCTGGATGGCCAGCCGTGCAGCGGTGGTTTCCGGGTATTCGCTACTGACCCTGTTCAGGGCTTTTCTTGCTTCATTCCAGTGACCCAGCTCGTAATTGCAGTAACCAATCTTCAACAGGGCATCGGGAATCTTGAGCGAGTCCGGATATTGATCGAGCACTTTCACGAATTCCGGCAGGGCCTGTTCGAAACGCTGCGAGACATAGTGCGTTTCGGCCAGCCAGTACTGGGCGTTGCCTGACAGTTCACTGTCCGGGAATGCCGCCAGGAACTGCTGCAGGGCCGGGCCGGCCTGATCGTAACGACCCTGTTTCAGCAGTTCGAACGCAGCCTGATAGTTACTGCGATCGTCGCCGCCGGGTACCGGCAACTGGCCCGGGTTCGATGTGCCGGTTTCCATGGCATTGAGCTGCGCGCCGCGCTTTTCGATTGCCAGCAGCCGCTGGTCGATATCCTGATACAGGTCCCGTTGTCGCTGACCGCTCTGCTCGACACTGTGCTGAAGCGTTTCCACATCGTTGCGCAGCTCACGGGTCGCCTGATTGAGCTTTTCAATCTCCGCAACCAGGGACATCAGGCTCTGGTTTTCAAGAATGCTCTCGACGCGGTCGAGTCGCTTGTCGACCTGGCTGACCTTGACATAGACCGGAGCCTCCTCCAGAGGGACCGTCAGTTCGCAGCCCCCCATAAAAACTACTGCCAGCAAGAGG
>JAJRXW010000191.1 GCA_024276095.1 Gammaproteobacteria bacterium | reverse complement strand
GCAACGGCCGTCATCGACGATCAGGTCGAGGCAGAAAAACTCGTCGAAACGCTGAATCGACGGATATTTCATCGAGGTCTGGAACAGCGTATGGAGAATATGAAAACCGGTCTTGTCAGCGGCGAACCAGGTGCGCGCAGTGGTCATGCCGCCGAAATTTCGCACGTTGATGCTGCCGTCGTCCTTGCGGCTCCACGGGCAGCCCCAGTGCTCCAGCTGCACCATCTCCCGAACGCAGTTGGCGACGAAATAATCCACCACCGGCTGTTCGCACAGCCAGTCGCCGCCGGCCACGGTATCGTGAAAATGGCTGTCCAGACTGTCCTGGGACTGCAGTACGCCGGCCGAACCGCCTTCGGCGGCGACGGTGTGGCTGCGCATCGGCACGACCTTGGAGATCAGGGCGATATTGAGATCCGCATCACTTTGTACAGCGGCAATCGCGGCGCGCAGCCCCGCGCCGCCTCCGCCTACGATCACAATGTCTTTTTGGACGACCTGCATAAGAGCCGCCTCGGCCCCTCAATCGGCGATGGTTTTCCGTGCTTTGTGAAATGCCAGCATGCCGGCAAAAATCGGCTGGTGAGCCACTTCGCTGAAACCTACCTGGGCCAGCAGTTCCGACAACTCTTTGGGTGAATAAAACATGCGCAGCGCCTGGATAAAGTAACGCCGGCAATCCAGCGCTGTCTCGCTGCTGCCGAACACCCGCGCGGTGACGGTCAGGCACATCCGCAAATAAATATAGTACGCCTCTTCGACAAAGCGATTCCCGGGGCGCAGCATGTCGCAGTGGTGAAACCAGCCACCGGGTTTGAGCACCCGTTTGATCTCGGCGAGCACCTGCGCGAGGCGCAGATGCCGTGAAGCAAACTGCAGCGTAACGATATCGAAGTGATTGTCCGGAAACGGCAGCTGGTGCACATCGCCAATGGTGCTGTCGATGCTCATGCCGCGCGCTTCGGCGCGCTCCCGGCCGACCTCCTGCATGGCTTCGCTGCGATCGATGGCGTGGACGCGAAGGCTGGGTTCTTTGTTCAACAACTCGATTCCAATGGCATTGGTTCCGGCACAGACATCCAGCACGTTTGCGCCCGGCCGGGTATCGATGGTCGATATGAATTTTCGTCGCCAGCCATTCCAAAGACCGAAACTGGCCACCAGGTTAGCCTGGTCATAGTAGGGCGCAACATCGGCGAACACCGCATCGAGCTGATCATTCCACACTGCCTCAAACTGGCTGGCCCGCGCCTGTTCACGGTCGAGAAAAATGCTGTTCATTATTTTTGCTCCCAGGTTCAGAGATTGACTATTCCATACACATATATACAGAGCTATACGTATATAGAACTATACACATATGGAGTGATACGGGGGGAGTCATTGCTCAGCCCCGGCTCACTGGCGAACGCAGATGCCAGTCCGTGGCCCTTTGCCAGGCCGCCGCCAGCGCCAGAACCCGCGCCTCGGCACCGGCTGGCCCGATAATCTGCAGACCAATCGGCAGGCCTGCAGGACTGAAGCCGCAGGGAAC
Organism: Gammaproteobacteria bacterium; assembly: GCA_024276095.1. Taxonomy (GTDB): domain Bacteria; phylum Pseudomonadota; class Gammaproteobacteria; order Steroidobacterales; genus JAJRUG01. Next base: position 2,234 of record JAJRXW010000191.1, on the reverse strand, counting down.
CGAAATCGCCGGCAGGCCATACAGATTGAACGGCATGGTATTGCGGGCAGACGGCGGTGGACCATGAGTTTTCGGTGGCTCGCGGGCCTCGTCGAGGGTCATCGGCAAATCCGGTGTGGTCGGCGTGACCAGCACATCGGCATCCTCAAAAACCGTATCAATTTCTTCCCGCAGTCGCCGGAGCACTTCCCGGTCCCGGAAATAGACGGTATCACTGACCCTCCCTCCCATTTTCAGCATCGAGCGTACCGCCGGTGAAAACCCGCCCGGGGACTTCTCAACAATGGGACCGAAATAGCGGGCAGCCTCCGCTACCATCACGCTCAAGGTCGGCGTCGGCGGCAAATCTACCGTCGTAACACCCGCAGTCAGCTCGGCAAGCCGGTCGACGGCAGCTGTGACCACCCGCTCCACCGCCGGATCCAGCGCCTCGAAATACCGGCCTGCAGGTATACCGAGGTGAAATCCGTGCACGCTGTCCCCACTGGCCAGATCGACCTGGGGCAGCGCGATAGCGGCCATGACCTGCAACAGGATAGCCGCATCGCCCGCGCTGCGCGCGATCGGGCCGACGTGATCCAGCGACGACGACAGCGGAATCACGCCGCGGGTGCTCACCCGCCCGTAGGTCGGCTTCAAACCGACCACCCCGCACCAGGCCGCGGGCTGGCGAATCGAACCACCGGTATCGGTGCCCACCGCGCCATAGCACAAACGCGCTGCCACCGCCGCGGCCGGACCACCGGAAGAACCGCCGGGACTGTAATCCATCTGCCAGGGATTGTGCGTCGCACCGAAGATACCAGTGGTAGTCGATACACCCAGTGCACACTCGTCCATGTTCAGCTTGCCCAGTATCACCGCGCCGCCGGCTTTCAGGCGCTGCACGACGACTGCATCGGTATCGGGCACCCGCTCGGCCAGCGCCCGGGCAGCAGCGCTCGTCCGGATACCTGCGGTATCGATGTTGTCTTTCAGTCCGATCGGAATACCGTGCAACGGCCCCCGGTACTGGCCCTGTGCCAGCTCCCGTTCACGCGCCCGGGCCGCGTCCAGTGCCTGCTCGGCCGTGATCGTGACGAAAGCGTTGAGAGCCGGATTGTGAGCCTCGATCCGGTCCAGGCAGGCCTGTGTGAGTTCTACCGGAGAAACGCTGCCCTGGTGGACAAGCCGGGAAACCTCGGTGAGGCTGAGATCCGTCAGGGATGACTGTGTGCTCCAGCTGCGGCTGCCCCACAGCGAGGTAGCAAAAGCGGTTGCAGTGGTGACGAACTCGCGCCGATCGATCATCGTGGCCCGTTTTATTGCAGCTGGAACCCAATAATACCTTGAAGTGGCCGACTAGTACCCTGCCCCGCACCGGTCGAGAAACGCCAGCAGGCTCTCCAGTACGCGCCCGGGCGCCTCAACCTGCGGATAGTGGCCTACTCCCTTGAGTATAATGACATCGGCATCGCTGCGGAGTTCACAAAACCGCGCTGCGATCTTCAGCCCGGAAACCGGGTCCTCCGGGCCGATGATCAGACGCACCGGCACACCGGCATTGCACAGCGCCCCGGCCCAGCGATCACGATGGGTTCGGCGCTCGTCCTGGTAGCGGCTCACCCGGTGTGCCACGCGCTGCCCGCGGTTATGCGCAATCAATGTCCAGAAATCATGCAGCTCAGCGGCACCCGGCCGGTGCTGCGGTGCAAACACCTTGCTGAAGCTGCGCCGGAAAGTCCGCTCGGACAACAACCGGCCCAGCACCGGCCCGGCGATGCGGTTTTTCAGAACTTTCTGTATGAACAGCGGGTGAGTCGCTTCCGGGAAAAGCCCGCCGTTGAGCAAGCTAACCGAACGAATGGCCGGCCCGGGTTCCGGGCGTTCCAGCTGCCGCGCCAGCAACTCCTGGGCAACCGTCACACCGTAATCATGGGCAAGAATGTGTACCGCGGAAACTTTCAGGTTCTGCAACAGCTCCTCAACCAGGTCGGCCTGCTCGAACAAACTGTAATGATGATGCACCGGTCTGGCCGAATACCCGAAGCCAAGCAGATCGGGTGCAAGCACACGGAAGCGGCGGATCAGATCCGGCCACAGCCGGTGCCAGTCCCACGATGCAGTCGGAAAACCATGAATGCACAGCAGCGCATCCCCTGCGCCGTCGTCCCGGTAGAAAATGCGCTGTCCACGGAAGCTGTAGAAACGCCCGCCCTGTTTCCAGTCATCGATATTCATGGCTGATTCATTGT
>JAJRXW010000190.1 GCA_024276095.1 Gammaproteobacteria bacterium | reverse complement strand
GCGGCAAAAAAAGCCGGTGGCAAATTCGGCCAGAAAGTCCGGAAAATCCTGTTCAGGAAACTATGGCTGCCGCGGATCGTCTACGAAGGCCTCCCCTATCTGTATATCCTGGTCGGCATCTTTACACTGATTTCCGGCGTCTATCTGCCCGAGGGCACCTGGATTCTGCCTTATCTCGTATTGCTTGGGCTGGTGTGCCTGCATGCAGGGCTGGGAGTCGCTACGCTGCGATACCGGTATAGCCGTCGCAAGGACAAGTGATCGGCCCAGGCTGTTTCGCTGACCTGAAATCCATGCCAGAATCCCTTCACCATGGGACTGACAGACCATATCGTTGACACTGATCGATGCGCCGCAAGCTGATACTCATCGGATGCCTGCTGTTGCTGGGGGCAGTTGTGCTGCCGGCGCTGGTTTATTACGCGGGCTCGGTATTGGTCGGCCCCTACGACAGCCCGGGTGGGTTCCCCGCATTTCTTGGCTCCATCTATCTCGATGCAGTGCGCGGGCAACCTGCAGCATGGCTGTTGCTGCTCGTCCCGACATTGCTGCTGGCGGTCTGGAGAGCCCTGGGCTGGCTTCGCAAACGACAAAACCCAGCGCCGGGTTGAGCGGACCGCAGCACGTTGCCACGTGACTCCGATCACATTTCTTCTAATAAATCATGTAGTTGACGGATCTTCTTCCAGTATTATGTCTTATTCGCCGTCTTTTCCGGGGCTTCTGTGGATATAGTCATTGCAAGGCACTTCAGTCCGGCCAGTAGTAGTAGCCTATCGCCACCAGCCCTGTCCACAGCAGTGTCAGCGGCAGGTAACGCCAGGCGGCCCGGCGCAGAGTCCCCCAGAACGCCAGGAAACTGACCAGTGCGAGCGCCACGAACATCACCGTCGCACGGGTCAGCTCCGGTAATTCGTCGGAAAACTGCGGGTGCTCCCCCTGGAGCACCCAGAAAACAAAGGCGACCACCGCCAGGCTGAAGGCAATAGAGAAACAGGAACCCAGAATAACGCCCAAAATGACTGTAAATGGCTGCATATCTACTCCCTGTGAGACCCTTTCAATCTGCGCACTGCGACCTTGCTTGGTATGATAATTGTAACTAATCTGACCACTCAGTATTGAACTGCATGACAACAGAGCGATCAAAGCTAACAGACCACGCCCAGGATCTATCGGAGCCCCGACAAAATGCGAATTGACCGGCACCTGCTAAAAACAATAATAATTGCTCTAGTTCTGAGTTTTTCCAGCCCGCTGGTCGCCACGCCTTCGGTCGATACCATCCCGCCCGTTCTGCAGACCTCGCACCGGCATCAGCAGGTCGCCAATCTCGTCACGCGCTTCGTTGAACAGAAACACTACTCGCGGGTCGAGGTCGATGACCGGTTATCGCAGGTCATTCTGGGAAACTACATCGAAGCACTGGACAGCAACAAACACTATTTTCTGCAGGCGGATATCGATTATTTCAACCGCTACCAGGAGATTCTGGATGATTCCCTGCGCAGCGGCAACCTCGATCCCGCATTCGATATTTTCCGTCTGTACCGGCTGCGTGCCCAGCAGCACCTCGGCTACGCGCTGCAGGTACTGGAACATGAGCCCGATTTCACACTGGACGAGGAATATGTATTCGACCGCAAGGATCTCGACTGGGTCGCCGATGAGAAAAACATACGGAATCTGTGGCGGCAGCGGGTCAAGAACGACGCACTGAACCTGATGATTGCGGACAAAACCTGGGACGAAACCCGGGAAGTCCTCCGCAAACGCTACCAACGCGTGCTGAAGCGGATCAATCGACTGGACAGCGATGACGTATTCGAGACCTTCATGAACTCATTTGCCCGGGCGCTGGACCCCCATTCGAGTTACCTGTCGCCGCGACTGTCGGAAGAGTACCGGATCCAGATGAGTCTTTCCTACCAGGGGATCGGCGCGTCGCTGCAGCTCGATGAAGACTTCGTGAAAGTGATGAACGTGATTCCCGGCGGTCCCGCAGCGATCGATGGCCAGCTAAAACCGGAAGATCGCATTATCGGCGTCGGACAGGATGCCGATGGCGAAAT
>JAJRXW010000189.1 GCA_024276095.1 Gammaproteobacteria bacterium | reverse complement strand
TCCCGCTTCATCGGCATGCTCCAGGTGATCGGCAGACAGTGCGCCAAAACGTGCCGCAAGTGCCGCTCCGGAATTATTATCCAGCTGATCGGCATGCAGCTTCACCGGCAACCCCAGCGACTGTGCTTTTTCAAACAGCCGTTCCACCTGTGCGGTATCGAAAGCGATTGTCTCATGAAATGCATCCACGGCATCGATCAGCCCGTCGCCGGCCAGTGCCGGCATCACCTCGTCACACACCAGGCTCATATAGTCATCGGGCGAATCAGCATATTCCGGCAGGATTGCATGGGCGCCCAGGTAAGTGGTAACAATGGTTACACCCAATTCATCGCCAAGCCGCCTGGCGGACAGCAGCATGTTTCGCTCCGTTTCGAGATCCAGGCCATAGCCGGATTTCACTTCCAGCGTGGTGACTCCTTCCTCGATCAGGGCCTGTACGCGGCCCCGCGCTGCCGCGACGAGCTGCTCGACGCTCGACGCCCGTGTGGCGGTGACGGTCGATAAAATGCCGCCCCCCTGCCTGGCGATCTCTGCATAACTGACGCCCGACTGGCGCAGCTCGAATTCGGCCACCCTGTTGCCACCGAACACGATGTGAGTATGGCAATCGATCAGCCCCGGGGTCAGCCAGCGGCCCTGCAGAGATACCACCTCTTCGGCGAGCTGGTCCGGGGCACCGGGCAGTTCCTGCTGTGGCCCGACCCATACGATATCTCCGGACTCGATGCCGACAGCTGCATCCATAACGGCGCCCCAGCGAGCGTCGCCCGACACCATGGTCGCAACGTGGCTGTCTGTTAATAAAGTGTCCCAACCCATCCCGGTCGCCCCTGGCGGCTTACTTGCGGCCCTTCAAATGCCGATGGTACGATGTCTTAGGTTGTATATACAAGTGGAAACCGGCCGATGACCCTGCTTCACGCAAATCGTGCTTTGCTGCCCGGCGGATGGGCGAATGACGTGCGCATTGCCATAGACGGCCATGGCCTGATCGCCACAGTCGATACTGACGTACCGGCAAGCGGGGATCTGCAGCCCATGGACTGTGTCCTGCCCGGCATCGCCAATATCCACAGCCACGCATTTCAGCGGGCCCTGGCCGGGCGTACCGAATGCGGCAGCGAAAACGATTCGTTCTGGACCTGGCGGAAACTGCTGTACCGCTTCGTGGACCGGATCAATCCGGAGCAGATGCATCAGATCGCCACGCAGCTCTATATCGAAATGCTCAAGGCAGGCTATACCACCGTGGCCGAGTTTCACTACCTGCACCACCAGGCCGGCGGGCAGGCCTATGCCGATCCTGCGGCCATGAGTCATGCCCTGATCGAAGCAGCCGGAGATGCCGGGATTCAACTCACGCTGCTGCCGGCCCTGTATATGCAAGGTGGTTTTGGCGGTGCCCCGGCAGAAGCAGCGCAACGACGGTTCGTTTCCACTGTCGATGGCTATCTCGATCTGCTGAGCAGACTGTCATCAGACACAACCCCCGGCATCGCCTTTCATAGCCTGCGCGCCGTGGCGCCCGAAGCAATCGATGAGGTGATGTCATGGCGCAGCGACAATGCCGGCAACTGCCCGGTACACATTCACGCAGCAGAGCAGTCCGGGGAAGTCGGGCAATGCCTGGCCTGGTCCGGCATGCGCCCCGTCGAATGGCTCCTGAACCGCGGCATCGATGCGTCATGGTGCATCGTGCATGCAACGCATCTTACGGCGGATGAAATCGGCGCACTGGCATCGAGCGGTGCTGTTGCCGGCCTGTGCCCTACTACAGAAGCCAACCTGGGAGACGGTATTTTTCCGTTGGCGGAATACCTGCGTGCCGGCGGGCATATCGCGATCGGGTCGGACAGCCATGTATCGGTCAGCCCGATCGAAGAACTGCGCTGGCTTGAATACACGCAAAGACTCGAACATCGGCAACGGAATATTGCCGCCGGCCCCGATCAACCGCATACCGGGCAACGGTTGGTCGAGGCCGTCCTGGCAGGGGGCGCCCGGGCGACAGAAGGAACGGATGAACGAGGATCGGGCGGACACATTGCGGCGGGATACCGCGCCGATCTTGTTGAAATCGACACGCGCCATCCGACGCTGGTGCAATGCGCGGATGAGGATCTTCTCGACTGCCTGGTGTTTTCAGGCAACCACAACCCGGTGCGTCATGTAATGAGCGGCGGGCGCTGGGTGATCCGCGACGGTCACCACGAACTGGAAAACCGTGCCGAAAGCCACTACCGGAAAACGCTGGCTGCGTTATTGAACTAGATGGCCATTGCTGCCGACAAACATCATGCGCTGCGTTCGGGGCTGCCCCGCTACCAGCAGGTAAAAGCGCTGATACTGGAACAGATTCAGTCCGGTGAACTGCGCGCCAATGACCGGGTTCCGTCCGAACAGGAACTGGTGATGCACTTCGGCGTATCCAGAATGACCGCCAACCGTGCACTGCGGGAACTGGCAAGCGACGGCTACCTGGTTCGCCAGGCCGGTGTCGGAACATTCGTTGCAGATCTGCACGGCCGGTCACAGATCATGAAAGTGCAGAATATTGCCGATGAAATCAGCCGCCGGGGTCATATTCATTCGGCAGACGTCCTGACACTCGAAAAGATCGTGGCCGGTCATGACGTCGCCGAGCGGCTGCAACTGGTCGATGAGGCACCGGTGTTTCATTCGGTGATCGTGCATCGCGAGAACGACCAGCCGATTCAGATCGAAGACCGCTTCGTTTGCCCGGCTGCCGCACCTGAATACCTGCAGCAGGATTTCACCGACACTACACCGAACCAATACCTGTGTGAGGTCGCGCCACTGCAAACCGTCGAGCACACCATTCGGGCCATTATTCCGGACAGCCGTTCCCGGGCATTACTGAACATGAGCCGCGAAGAGCCGGGATTACTGATTCGCAGGCGAACCTGGTCGGATGGCAGGCCCGTGAGCACCGTCGATCTGTGCCATCCGGGGCATCGTTATGAATTGACCGCCAATTTTCAGTCATCTAATGAGGACTAAACAGCGATGAAGACCGAGAACAAACGCGCCAATGACAACCGCTACAGCGACCGGGTGATCCGGGCACCACGCGGCAGCGTGCTGTCGGCGAAAAGCTGGTTAACCGAAGCCCCCATGCGCATGCTGATGAACAACCTCGACCCGGAAGTTGCCGAATGCCCGCAGGAGCTGGTCGTTTACGGCGGCATCGGCCGGGCGGCGCGCAACTGGGAATGCTATGACGCCATCATCGAAACGCTGAAAGAACTGGGCGATGAGGAAACGCTGCTGATTCAATCGGGCAAGCCGGTCGGCGTTTTTCGAACTCACGCGGAAGCACCCCGGGTACTGATCGCCAATTCGAACCTGGTACCGCACTGGGCGACCTGGGAACACTTTAACGAACTCGACCGCAAGGGCCTGATGATGTTCGGCCAGATGACCGCCGGCTCGTGGATCTACATCGGCAGCCAGGGAATCGTGCAGGGTACCTATGAAACCTTTGTCGAAATGTGCCGCCAGCAACTCGACGGTCAACCGGCGGGAAAATGGATCTTGACTGCGGGCCTGGGCGGTATGGGAGGCGCACAGCCACTGGCGGCAACCATGGCCGGCCTGTCGATGCTCGCGATCGAATGCCGGGGCGACCGTATCGCACGACGGCTGGAATCCGGGTATCTCGACCGGCGCGCGGAAAGCCTCGATGAAGCACTGGCGATCATTGTGACTGCCGGCAGCAACAATACCGCCGTATCGGTCGGCCTGGAGGGCAATGCGGCAGAAATTCTGCCGGAAATGGTTCGCCGGGGCATCCGGCCCGATGCGGTCACCGACCAGACCTCGGCCCATGACCCGGTGCACGGTTACCTGCCGGCCGGCTGGAGCGTCGAACGCTGGCTGGAAGCCCAGTCATCCGATCCGCAAGGCGTTGCAGCCGCAGCAAAAACCTCGATGGCGGAACATGTCCAGGCCATGCTTGCCTTTCATCAACAGGGCATCCCGACTTTCGACTATGGCAACAATATTCGCCAGGTTGCCCTGGATGAAGGCGTCGCCAATGCCTTCGATTTTCCCGGATTCGTGCCCGCCTATATTCGCCCGTTGTTCTGCCGGGGCATCGGGCCGTTCCGCTGGGTCGCCCTGTCCGGGGACCCGGAAGATATCTATGCAACGGACCGCAAGGTAAAAGAACTGATTGCCGATGACACCCATCTGCATCGATGGCTGGACATGGCGCGTGAGCGTATTCAGTTCCAGGGACTGCCGGCCAGAATCTGCTGGGTAGGTCTTGGCCAGCGTCACCGGCTGGGCCTGGCGTTCAATGAAATGGTGCGCAGCGGCGAACTCAAAGCCCCGGTTGTCATCGGGCGGGACCATCTGGATGCCGGCTCGGTCGCCAGTCCAAACCGGGAGACCGAAGCCATGAAAGACGGCTCGGATGCCGTGTCCGACTGGCCCATACTCAACGCGCTGTTGAGTACGGCAGGCGGCGCCACCTGGGTGTCGCTGCACCACGGCGGCGGCGTTGGCATGGGCTTTGCGCAGCATGCCGGGCTGGTGATCGTGTGCGACGGCACGGATGCTGCGGCCAGGCGCATCGAGCGAGTGCTCTGGAACGATCCGGCAACGGGCGTCATGCGGCATGCCGATGCAGGCTACGAAACCGCCATCGATCACGCGCGTGAGTGCGGGCTCGATCTGCCGATGATCGATCTTTGAAGCAGCCAACGAATCGGGAAATCGAACAAGGGACAGACAATGCCAATGACAGTCACGCTATCCATCGACACTGAAACACTGCACCTTGGCGACCTTCGCAAAGCCTGGCTGCAACCGGCCGTCATTGCAATGAACGACGCGGCCCTTGAGCGAATCGGCAAAAGCCAGCAGTGTGTCAGGCAGGCCCTTGGCAAAGAGCAGGCAATTTACGGGATCAATACCGGTTTCGGGCTGCTGGCTTCCGTCCAGGTTCCCGATGACGAGTTGAGGACACTGCAGGAGAACCTGGTGCTGTCTCACAGCGCCGGCACCGGCGCGTTGCTGGATGACCGGATCGTCCGGCTGGTTCTGATCCTGAAAATACTGAGCCTGGGCCAGGGATATTCGGGCGTCAGCCCGGAACTGATCGACAACCTCTGCGCCCTGCTCGCCAACGAAGTCTATCCGTGCATTCCATCGCGCGGGTCGGTCGGCGCGTCCGGCGACCTCGCCCCGCTCGCCCATATGAGCAGCGTTCTGCTGGGCGCCGGAAAGGCCCGTCATCGCGGTGAAATTATTTCTGCCGAAAAAGCCCTGCAAGTGGCGGGTATCGAGCCGCTGGCGCTGCGCCCCAAAGAAGGCCTGGCACTGTTGAACGGCACCCAGGTTTCTACGGCGATGGCATTACATGCCCTGTTCCGGGCAGAAGATGTTTTTGCCGCTGCCTGCATCTCCGGAGCATTGTCACTGGACGCTGCACAGGCCAGCGATACGCCATTCGATGCCCGTATCAGCCGGGTTCGCAATCACCAGGGCCAGATGGATGTCGCCCGGCTGTACCGGGATTTGACGGCCGGCAGCGCAATCCGCGCTTCACACATCGACTGCCAGCGCGTTCAGGACCCGTACTGTCTGCGCTGCCAGCCCCAGGTGATGGGCAGCTGCCTGGAGACCATGCGGCACGTCGCCGGCGTATTTTTCCGCGAAGCCTGTGCTGTCACCGATAACCCGATGGTATTCGCCGATGACGACGCCATCCTGTCGGGCGGTAATTTTCACGCCGAGCCGATCGCACTGACCTGTGATTACCTGGCGACCGCCATCGCCGAAATCGGCGCACTGTCGGAACGCCGGATTGCCCTGCTGATCGATCCCAACATGAGCGGGCTGCCGCCGTTCCTCGTCGAACACAGCGGGCTTAACTCGGGCTTCATGGTGCCACAGGTCACAGCGGTGGCACTTGCCTCCGAAAACAAGCATCTCGCCAGCCCGGCCAGCATCGACAGCATGCCGACATCGGCCAACCAGGAAGACCATGTCAGCATGGCGCCGGTCGCGGCGCTGCGACTGCAGCAAATGCTTGAGAATTGCGCCGGGATCGTTGCGATCGAGATGCTTGCCGCCTGCCAGGGCATCGAGTTCCACCGGCCGATGAAAAGTTCGGCGACGCTGGAGGCCAGCATCGCGAAAATTCGCAGTATTTCGCCGCCGTATACGACAGACCGGATGCTTTCCGAGGATATCGGCATGGTGCGCGACAGTGTGCTGGCCGGCGATTTCCTGGAGCCGGCAGGGGCGATATTGCCATCCGCGACCTGATGGAGGTTTTCCGGCTCAAAAACGGCGCATCGCCCCTGGTGGTCAGCATCCCTCATTCGGGCACATACCTGCCTGAGCCCATCGTTGCGCAGCTCAGCGATGCGGGCAAGGCAATTGCTGATACCGACTGGCACCTGAACGAAGTATATGACTGCCTGGACGATCTCGATGTCACGGTCATCGCTGCAACGCACTCAAGGTATGTCATCGACCTCAACCGCCCGGCTGACGGTTCACCGCTGTATGCCGGGCATCGGGAAACCGCGCTGTGCCCGCTCGGCAGCTTCGCCGGTGAGCCTTTGTATCGACCGGGCTGCGAACCCACCGTCGAGACGATTAACGAGCGCATCAGGCAATACTGGCAGCCCTACCACGACCAGCTGGCAGCCACGCTGGAATCGCTCAGGGCACGACACGGCTTTGCGGTACTGTGGGATGCACACTCCATCCGCAGCCGGGTGCCGATGTTTTTCGATGGGGTCCTACCGGACCTTAACTTCGGTACCAACCAGAGCCGATCCTGCGATTACGCCCTGGCCAAGCAGCTGGTTGCCGAGGCCGAACGATCCGGACGCTATTCGGTAGTATCGGACCAGCGCTTCAAAGGGGGCTATATCACCCGGACCTACGGGAACCCGGCACGGGGCATCCATGCCATTCAACTGGAGATGGTGCAGAAAAACTATATGGAAGAACTACCGCCGTGGCGCCTGCTGCCCGGTACTGCGGCCGGGTTGTCAGAACAGCTGCGAGAACTTTTGAGTCTTGCTGCCGGTTGGCACCCCTGAAACCGGGCTTTTGCCGAAGTGCCGTCCCCGGTATAGTCACGCAGCACCTTGCATCGCGATTTTCTTCCATGAACACAACCACCATCCAGCAAGCTACCGAGACCCGTCGGCGGACGCTCCTGATCAAGTCCGCCAGCTATGCGTCCGTGACCGTGGCAATCTCCCTGGTGCTGGCCAAGGCCTGGGCATGGCAGCTTACCGATTCGGTCGCGCTGCTCGCTTCACTGGCCGATTCGGTGCTGGACGTCGTGACCTCCGGAATCACCTTCTGGGCGGTGCGCTATTCGCTGGCGCCTGCCGACAGCGAACATCGTTTCGGACACGGCAAATCCGAAGGCGTCGCCGCCTTGCTGCAGTCCCTGATCGTCGGCGTCTCGGCGATCTATGTTTTCTGGGAAGCAATGGGAAGAATGGCCGATCCGGCACCTATCGTCCGCCCGGAAGCCGGCCTGCTGATGATGGGCGTGGCCTCCGTTGCAACCATAATGCTGGTGAGCTATCAGCATTATGTCGCCAGAATCACCGGGTCGCTTGCCATCCGAGCCGATGCCATGCACTACAAAGCGGACCTGCTGGTGAATATCGGCGTCGCCATTGCCATCGTCTCGGCAGCGTGGACAGGATGGCAAATCGTCGATCCCCTGGTGGGACTCGGTGTGGCATTGTATATACTGAAAAGCGCTTTCCATATTGCCCGGCATTCCCTCGATGTACTGCTCGATCATGAGATTCCGGTGGATGACCGCCGGCATATCGAGGAGATCGCCCTGGCTCACCCGGAAGCCCGGGGATTCCATGACATGCGAACCCGGCACGGCGGATCGCACTATATCGTTCAGTTTCACCTGGAACTCGACCCGGAAATTTCACTGTCCCGGACACATGAAATTCTCGACGAGGTAGAAGACGAAATACGCCGGCAGTATCCGGGCTGTGAGCTTATCGTTCATGCAGATCCCCTGGGGCTACCGGAACGAAGGGACATTTTCGACTGACGCATACGCAATGCAAGGAAAATCATCATGTCAAAATCACGCGGACTGATCGTTTCACTGAGCTGCTCGCTGGCATTGTTACTGGGTGTTATCGCACCGCAAAGCCATGCCGCCTCGGCCCAGGAAATCGACATCAAGATCAATGCAGCGCTGGAACGGTTTAAAGCGGAAGTCGATGGCGCGGATGCTTTCCTCAGCGCCGCCAAGGGCGTGCTGGTATTCCCGAACGTGATCAAAGCCGGCGCAGGGGTAGGCGGAGAATATGGCGAAGGCGCATTGCGGCTTGGCGGTAAAACGGTCCAGTATTACAGCACGGCCGCGGTATCGATCGGGTTTCAACTGGGCGCGCAGAGCAAGACGGTCATCATTCTGTTCATGCAGC
>JAJRXW010000188.1 GCA_024276095.1 Gammaproteobacteria bacterium | reverse complement strand
TGATGGAACGTGGCACTGAATACTTCCTCTCTTGACTCTTCCGGAACCTGTCCGGTAACTATTTCTTGCCCCGGCGCCGAACGATCATGGTTTCGGTCCGTTTGTTCTTGCGTGTCTTGTAACCCTTGGTCGGCACACCCCATGGAGATACCGGATGGCGGCCGCCCGAAGTCCGGCCCTCACCACCGCCATGCGGATGATCGACCGGGTTCATCGCCACACCGCGCACGGTCGGCCTCACGCCGCGCCATCGCTGTGCACCCGCCTTGCCCAGTTTGCGAAGATTGTGCTCGCCATGCCCGACTTCGCCGACCGTGGCACGGCAGTCGACATGCACCTTGCGCATCTCTCCCGAGCGCATGCGCAGTGTTGCGTAGGCGCCTTCCCGGGCAACGATTTGAGTACTGCCGCCGGCCGAGCGCACCATCTGGGCTCCCTTGCCGGGCTTCAGCTCCACGCAGTGCACCAGCGTACCGACCGGAATATTCCGCAACGGCAGTGCATGGCCTGTCTTGATCGGCGCTTCTTTGCCGGACATCACCGAATCACCTGCCTTCAGGCCCTTGGGCGCGATGATATAACTGCGCTCCCCATCGGCATACAGCAACAGCGCCAGATGCGCGCTGCGGTTCGGATCGTACTCGAGTCGTTCCACTCGCGCCGGAATGCCGTCTTTGATTCGCTTGAAATCAATAATCCGGTAATGGCGTTTATGCCCGCCACCGCGATGCCGCGTTGTCACCCGCCCCTGGTTGTTCCTGCCCCCGGATTTGGAAAGCGTTGCCAGCAACGGACCGTGCGGCGCTCCTTTATGGAGCCCCGGCGTAGTCACCTTTACCGTGAACCGCCGGCCGGGCGAAGTGGGTTTCTGTCTTTGCAGTGGCATGTCTCTATATCCTGATCAACGGTCACTCAGCGCCGAGAAAATCAATCTCGTGACCCTCGGCGAGGGACACATAAGCTTTTTTCCAGGCCTGCCGCTGGCCGTAACTTTGCCCGAAACGCTTCAATTTGCCGCGGCAATTCACCACCTGCACGCCCGTGACCTGCACCTCGAAAAGCAATTCGACCGCACCGCGAACTTCAGCCTTGGTGGCATCGCGACGCACCTTGAAAACGACCTGGTTGTCACTTTCGGCAGCCGCCGTCGTCTTCTCGGAAACATGGGGACCAAGAAGCACCGTCATCAGCCGTTCTTTTCTGCTCAGCGCACTCATGCCAGCTGCTCTTCCAGCGCCTTGATTGCACCGGACGTCGCGAGAATATTCGAATAACGAATCAGGCTGACCGGGTTCATTTCCCGAAGATCCAGTACGTCCACCCAGTGCAGATTTCGTGCTGCCAGACAAAGATTCAGATCGTACTCCTCGACCAGTATCAAAACGTTATCGAGCTTCAGATCGGAAAGTATCGCCACCAGGTCGCGGGTGCGGGGCTCTTTGAGCTTCAGCTTGTCGATGATCACCAGCCGGTCCTGTCGCAGCAGTTCCGAAAACATCGCGCGAATCGCGGCACGGTACATCTTGCGGTTGACCTTTTGCGCGAAATCGCGTGGCTTGGCGGCGAATGCCCGGCCACCACCCACCCAGATCGGGCTGCGCGAAGTACCGGCACGCGCCCGGCCGGTGCCTTTCTGGCGCCACGGTTTGGCCCCGCCACCGCGGGCCGCAGAGCGGTTTTTCTGCGCCTTGGTGCCTGCCCGGCCTTTCGCCAGATAAGCAGTTACAACCTGATGCACCATGGTCTCGTTGAAGCCTGCACCGAAAACCTGGTCAGACACTTCCAGCTTGGCAGCGCTGCTTTTGCCTTGTACGGTCAGCTTCATGATGCAGCACTCTCATTGCGGCTTTTAACCGCCGGCTTGATGATCACGCGCCCACCCTGATGCCCGGGCACGGCACCTTTCACCAGGATGAGATTTCGCTCGGAATCCACTCGTACGACGACCAGGTTTTGCACCGTCCGCCGAACATTGCCCATATGGCCCGCCATTTTCTTGCCCTTGAAGACCCGGCCGGGGGTCTGGTTCTGACCGATGGAACCCGGAGCCCGGTGGGACAGCGAATTGCCGTGGGTCGCATCCTGCATATGGAAATGATGGCGCTTGACCCCGCCGGCAAATCCCTTGCCGATACTGGTACCCACCACATCCACAAGCTGGCCTTCCTGGAACGAATCGACCTTGATTTCGGCGCCGGGCTGAAATTCTGCAGCGACGTCTGCCGCAACGCGAAACTCCCAGAGGCCTTCCCCGCTCTCGACGCCCGCTTTGGCGAACTGGCCGGCCTTCGGCTTGCTCAGGCGCGAAGGCTTGACCGACCCGGTCGTGACCTGCAATGCAGAATAGCCATCCTGCTCCGCTGACCTGACCCTCGTGACACGGTTGGGCAGCGCCTGGATTACCGTCACGGGCACAGAAGCACCCTCTTCGGTGAAGATCCGGGTCATTCCCGATTTTCGACCAATCAGACCAATGGTCATCGTCAAATCCTGTTCAGGCGGCATCGTGCCGCAAAATGTTCATTTTCCTGAAAAAACAGGTCAGCCTCCGACTAGAATATATAGCCTGATCTGACCTGCGCTTTGTCGGGCCCGGTTCGCGGGGTTGCGAGCCCTGAATCCCCATACTGCCTCGTTCCCTGCCAGCCTTGTTTTCCAGCCTTATATACCTGGCTGCTACTATTGACCCTGCCGCTGGCAACACTAAGCCCGACGCAGGAGTGCCTGAATCGGGCCGTAGGTAGCAGGCCATTATATCAGCAATTTGCTCTAGTTCAATTTAATCTGCACATCCACACCTGCCGGCAATTCGAGCTTCATCAGCGCATCCACCGTCTTGTCCGTGGGATCCACGATGTCCATCAGCAGCTTGTGCGTCCGCAATTCGTACTGGTCACGCGCGTCCTTGTTGACATGCGGGGAAATCAGCACGGTAAACCGCTCTTTCTTGGTCGGCAGGGGCACCGGGCCTTTAACCTGGGCCCCGGTTCGCTTGGCCGTATCCACGATTTCACGGGCAGAGGTATCAATCAGCCGATGATCAAAAGCCTTCAGCCTGATACGTATATTCTGGTTTGCCATGTCCTTTTCCCGACCCGTTCAGCGGGTCTTCCTGTTTACTTCAGTATCTTCGCAACCACACCGGCACCTACGGTCCGGCCACCTTCCCGGATGGCAAACCGCAGCCCTTCTTCCATCGCAATCGGGTTGATCAGATCAACCTTCATCTGGATGTTGTCTCCCGGCATCACCATCTCCACTCCCTC
>JAJRXW010000187.1 GCA_024276095.1 Gammaproteobacteria bacterium | reverse complement strand
GGCGGCTGACTTCATGCTGCTCGATCAGCGCCTGCTCACGGTCAATCTGACGCCAGTGGGTCGCATCGAAAAGTTCCACGGCCAGATGCGACCCCTGGTCACTGCGCAGCGGTGTCACCCGGCAAACCACATGAAGGCCCGGATTATCGCGGTGCGGCATGAACAGGCCCAGCTCCCGGCCGAAACCGCTGCCCTGCTGCGCCGCTCGCTCAACGAGATCGTGCAGCTCGTCCATGCCCGGCGAAAGCGATCGCAGCTCCTGGTCGATACTGCGCTGTTCGCTGGTGCCGAACAGCAGTTCCGCCGCAGTATTCATGCTGCAAATGCGCCCGCCCGGGGTGACAATCAGTACAGCTGTGGTGAGGATATCGAGCAGGCCGGTGCCCGTCGGACAGCCCTGCTTCAAGGCGTACGGGGTGCCGGTCGTGGTGGACGGTTCAAAACGGGGTTCTTCGGATTGGCAATCGATGTCTGCTGCACCATGAAGGTCCGGACATCGGTACGGGCCAGGCTGCGGCCGTTTGAATCCACCACCTCGGCTACCAGGGTATGTACGCCCCGGTATACGTCGGTCATACGAATCTTGCCCCGCGAGAATCGCAGGCCTTCCAGCGGCTGACCATCGTAAATCAGCCTGAGCCGATCCCCGCGCCGCAATCGTGGCGTCATCTCGACCGTGACTTCCAGAACGCCTTCGATGTTCCAAAAGACTTCCTCCTGTGCCGGGCTTGTTATGGCCAGACGTGAGTAGCCCTGTTGCGCCGGCGCTTCTTCTTCACCGGTACTGCCATCGCTTCCGCCGCCCGGGCGGCTGGATATCTGCGGCGCTTTGAAACCCTGCGCTTTTTGCAGGATCACCAGTTCCGCTCCTTCCCGGGGCGTGTCGGAGTAATGTACCTGCCCGCTTTCGTCTACCCAGCGATAAACCTCGGCAGCGCTTGCAGCACTACAAATCAGAACCATCAGCAGGATGACTGTACGCATCTGCCAAGCATACCCGGCCAACCAGCTGCGAACCAGCGAGCCGCCGACAATTTCGCGGCTCGCTGGTCCGGATATCTGCAACCGCTTACAGACTGTAGTACAGCTCGAACTCCACCGGATGCGTGGTCATTCGCAGCCTGGTGATTTCCTCTTCTTTAAGTTCAATGTAGGCATCGATCAGGTCGTTGCTGAACACGCCGCCCGCCGTCAGAAACTCCCGGTCCTGATCCAGCGCATTCACGGCTTCTTCCAGTGAGAAACACACCGTTTTCAATTCTGCCTCTTCCTCCGGCGCCAGATCGTACAAATCCTTGTCCATCGGCTCGCCCGGATGAACCTTGTTCTGGATGCCGTCGATTCCGGCCATCAACATGGCGGCAAACGAAAAATAGGGGTTGCCACAGCTGTCCGGAAACCTGACCTCGATGCGCCGTGCTTTCGGATTCGGGATAAACGGTATGCGAACGGCGGCAGACCTGTTTCTCGCCGAGTAAGCCAGTAATGTCGGCGCTTCGAATCCCTTCACCAACCGCTTGTAGCTGTTGGTGCTGGCATTGGCAAAAGCGTTGATCGCCCGCGCATGCTTGATTATCCCGCCGATGTAGTACAGGGCCGTTTCCGACATTCCGCCATAACCATCGCCGGTGAAAATATTTTCGCCGTTCCTGGCCAACGACTGGTGAACATGGGCGCCGTTGCCATTGTCATTGACCAGCGGCTTTGGCATGAACGTCGCCGTCTTGCCGTAGCTGTGCGCGACATTCTGGATGACGTACTTGAGAATCTGGACTTCATCGCCTTTCCTGACCAGAGAGTTGAACTTGACACCGATCTCGCACTGTCCGGCAGTTGCCACCTCATGGTGATGAACTTCGACGGCGAGACCCATTTCCTCAAGCGCGAGACAGGTCGCCGAGCGAAGATCGTGCAGTGAATCCACCGGAGGTACCGGGAAGTAGCCGCCCTTTACCCCCGGACGGTGGCCGATATTGCCTTCTTCCGTCTTGGTGCCGCTGTTCCAGGATGCCTCTGCCGAATCGACGGAATAAAATGCGCCATTCATTTCCGAACCATAGCGAACGTCGTCGAACACGAAAAATTCGTTCTCGGGACCGAAAAATGCCGTATCGGCGATACCGGTAGACTTGAGATATTCCTCGGCGCGGCGGGCCGCCATGCGCGGGCAGCGATCATAGCCCTGCATCGTGGAGGGCTCATAGACATCACAGGTAATATTGACCGTGGTGTCTTCTGTAAATACATCCAGGACAGCCGTCTCCGGATCCGGCATCAGCACCATGTCCGATTCGGAAATGCCTTTCCACCCGGCGATAGAAGAGCCGTCAAACATTTTTCCGTCTTCGAAAAACGCGGTATCGACGGCACTGCCTGGAAGGGTTACATGTTGTTCCTGACCTTTGGTGTCAGTGAAGCGCAGATCAACAAACTTGGCGCCCTTGTCTTCGATCAGGGCAAGTACTTCAGCGGGGGTCATCTTGTTCTCTCCAATGGGCTTTTGTTTTCATTTGATAATCCGGGTATCGCGGATCGGTTATTACAGGGTGCATGATCCATGCCAATAAGAGCGCCAACTTAACCGATTGATTTTTAAGAACTCTTTGAATCAGCCTCGACACCGGGCGCACTATTGTAGTGCAAGCGGCCCTTAAAATGGGCATTTTCGGTGCGCCGGCCAGTCACCGGGCGGCCGTTCGACGCTTCGCCGGCGATGGATTCCGGTCGCGCACATCGCTGCCGCGAAACAGGAAAAGGGCGCTATACTTGCGCGCCATCTGCCGCCGATGACCTTCAGACACAACGCCCGTGAGCATTCGACACACTCCCGACACCTTCCAGGACCTGATCATTGCCCTGCAACGCTACTGGGCCGATCAAGGCTGTGTCCTGCTGCAGCCCTATGATATGTCCATGGGTGCCGGTACTTTTCATCCCGCCACTTTTTTACGGTCGATCGGGCCCGAGCCGTGGAGTGCCGCTTATGTACAGCCCAGCCGCCGGCCAACCGACGGTCGCTACGGGGACAACCCCTTCCGGCTGCAGCATTACTACCAGTTCCAGGTGGTGATCAAGCCCTCCCCCGATCATATCCAGGAGCTGTACCTGGACTCGCTGCGGTCGCTGGGCATCGACCCGCTGATTCACGATATCCGGTTTGTCGAGGATAACTGGGAATCGCCAACCCTGGGAGCATGGGGGCTGGGCTGGGAAGTCTGGCTGAACGGCATGGAAATCACCCAGTTCACCTATTTTCAGCAGGTGGGCGGTCTGGATTGCCGTCCCGTAACCGGGGAGATTACCTACGGTATCGAACGCATCGCCATGTATCTTCAGGGCGTGGAAAGTATTTATGACCTGGTCTGGACCGATGGTCCCTTTGGCCGGGTCACCTACCGGGATGTGTTTCACCAGAACGAAGTCGAAATGTCCCGTTACAACTTCGAGGCCGCGGATATCGCCGTTTTGTTTACCCGCTTCGACGATGCCGAGCGCCTGTGCGGCGAACTCATCGACAAGGGCCTGACCTTGCCCGCATACGAGCAGGTGCTGGACGGTTCGCATACCTTCAATCTGCTGGATGCCCGGCACGCCATTTCCGTTTCGGAGCGGCAACGCTATATCCTCAGGGTACGTGAAATGGCCCGTTCGGTAGCACAGGCCTACTACGCGAGCAGGGAAGCCGCCGGCTTTCCGCTGCTGGAAAAACCCCGTCATGGCAACTGACCACGGTATTCAGACAGCCGATCTGCTGATCGAGATCGGGACCGAGGAATTGCCGCCCAAGGCGTTGCGCAAACTCGAGCGCGCCTTTGCTGCGGGAATCGCAAACGGTATCGAAGCAGCGGGGCTGGGTTGCGGCGAACAGCGCTCTTTCGCAACACCCCGGCGGATGGCCGTGCTGGTTCAGGACCTGGGCCTGTGCCAGCCCACCCAGGTAATCGAGAAGCGCGGCCCTCCCGTCAAGGTGGCCTACGATGACAACGGCGAACCGACCCGGGCGGCCCAGGCGTTTGCAGAGAAATGCGGCACCACGGTCGATCGTCTCGAAAGGCAGGAGACGCCGAAAGGCGCCTGGCTTTTTTTCCGCGGCGAATCGCCGGGCACACCGACGGTTGAGCTGCTGCCGGGTATCGTCGACCAGGCGCTGGCGGAACTGCCCATACCCAGGCGGATGCGCTGGGGCGCAGGCGAGGCCGAATTCGTGCGCCCGGTTCACTGGCTGCTGATGTTGCTGGGCGATGCCGTGGTCCCGGCTGAGCTGCTCGGCCGGTCGGCAGGCGATACAAGCTATGGACATCGCTTCCATGCGCCCGGGGCCATCAGGATTGCCGCACCGGCAGCCTATGAAACCCGGCTGATCGAGGATGGGCGGGTGATCCCGTGCTTCGAAGCCCGAAAACAGCGCATCCGGATGCTGGCCGAGGAGGCCGGAAAACAGGCCGGCGGTACGGTCATCGCCGATGACTATCTGCTGGATGAGGTCACGGCACTGGTCGAATGGCCGGTTGCGGTGCTGGGACAATTCGATGCGGATTTTCTGCGCCTGCCCGAAGAAGTGCTGATCGCAACGCTGCAGGATCATCAGCGCTACTTTCCGGTGCGCGGCACCGATGACGCGCTGCTGCCTTTTTTCATTACCATGAGTAATCTCGAAAGCCTGCAGCCCGAGCAGGTGAAGCTGGGCAATGAGCGCGTGGTCAGGCCGCGGCTTTCCGATGCCGCTTTTTTCTGGCAACAGGATTGTGCCGAACCCCTGTCAGAACGCGTCGAGAAACTGCACCAGGTCGTCTACCAGAAGGGCCTCGGCAGCCTGTATGACAAATCGCGGCGGATTGCCCGGCTGTGTCAGCCGCTCGCTGATGCTACCGGCGCGGATTGCGCTGCCGCCGAGCGGGCCGCCGAGCTGTCGAAAGCCGACCTGTTAACCGAGATGGTTGGAGAGTTTCCGGAACTGCAGGGGCGCATGGGCGCCTACTATGCCGCTCATGACGGCGAACCCGCGGCCGTCTCCACAGCGATACAGGAGCAATACCTGCCTCGTCATGCCGGCGATTCGCTGCCCGGTTCATCCGCCGGACAGTGTGTCGCACTGGCCGACCGGCTGGACACCCTGGCGGGGATTTTTGCCCTGGGCAAACGGCCCAGCGGCAACAAGGATCCTTTCGGCCTGCGGCGCACGGCCCTGGGTATGCTGCGCATCCTGATCGAGAAAAAGATCGACCTCGATCTGCCGGATGTCCTAGGCC
The DNA here is from genome assembly GCA_024276095.1 of Gammaproteobacteria bacterium. Taxonomy (GTDB): domain Bacteria; phylum Pseudomonadota; class Gammaproteobacteria; order Steroidobacterales; genus JAJRUG01. Next base: position 2,311 of record JAJRXW010000187.1, on the reverse strand, counting down.
AGGCCATCGCGCTTCAGCCTTGCCTGATCGATCAGCCAGCCGATCAGCCGGCCGGCCTCGCCGACGATCTGTTCGGTTTCCTGCTGGACCGGTTGCGGGCCTACTACCTCGATGGCCTCGCGCCCGGCCTGCCGGGCGGGGAGATCACACCGGAAATGTTTGAATCGGTCCGTGTCCGGTCTCCTTCGTCGCCGCTGGATTTTCAGCAACGTATGGTCGCTGTACACAGCTTCATGAAGTTATCCGAGGCCGACAGCCTGGCAGCCGCCAACAAGCGAATCGCAAATATTCTCAAAAGCGCTGACCCTGGGTTACCCGCCGATGTGGATGCCGCGTTGTTCGACGCAGACGAAGAGCGCCGGTTACACGAAACCGTGCAAAAACTGATGCCGGGACACCGGGAAAACCTGGCACGCCGCGATTACACCCGGGTGCTGCACGATCTGTCGGCGCTCAAAGCACCCATCGATGCCTTTTTCGATGCGGTCATGGTAATGGCCGACGATCAACGACTGCGCAATAACCGGCTGGCCATGCTCAGCGGCCTGCGCCGGATGTTCCTCGATATTGCCGACCTGTCCTGTATTCCCGCCAGCCGGCCGGCCGGCTGATCTGTCCGGATATGGCCGCATCGCAAATGATCGTGCTGGACCGGGACGGCGTAATCAATCGCGATTCAAAAGAATTCATCAAATCTCCGGAAGAATGGATACCGCTGCCCGGCAGTCTCGAGGCGATCGCCGAACTCAGCCGGATGGGCTTCAGGATTGCTGTGGCGACCAACCAGTCCGGAGTCGGCCGGGGCCTGTTCGATCAGGACACGCTGGACCGGATACACGCCAGGATGATCGGCAGCGTCGAAGCTGCCGGCGGCGTAATTTCCGGTGTATTCGTTTGTCCCCACCACCCGGACGACGGCTGCGATTGCCGCAAACCGCTGCCGGGACTGCTCAGGCAGATCGCCGCTCGCTATGCCGTCTCACCGAAAGAAATGATTGTGGTCGGTGACTCGCTGCGGGACCTGGAAGCCGCCGTCGCCGTCGGCGCACAGCCCGTCCTGGTCAGAACCGGAAACGGTATCGCCACCGAGAAACAGGCTCAACAGATTGATAATATTCGTATTCACAATGACCTGCATGACTTCACAGACAGCCTGACAGGGCAGATCGGTAAACCGGCATGATTTTGTTTCGCTCCGTCGTATTCACCGTCATCATGTTTGTCAGCGTAATTCCGCATAGCCTGGTGGTCGTCCTGGCGCGACCGTGCAGCGCAGAAGCAAGCTATTCGCTGGCCCGATGGTGGTCTGCCCGGATACTCGATCTGTGCCGTTACCTGTGTCGCCTGGACTATATCGTCGAAGGACGGGAAAACCTTCCGGACCAGCCCTCTGTTGTGATGCTCAAACATTCTTCCAGCTACGAGACCATCGCCCAGTGGCTGATTTTTCCGAGACAAAGCTGGATATTGAAACGCGAAATCATGTGGGCGCCTTTCCTCGGCTGGGGCGTCGCAGCCGTAAGCCCTATTGCCATCAACCGCAGGGGCGGGCGCAAAGCAGTGGAACAGGTCATTGCAGCAGGCAGGAAAAAACTTGAGCAGGGCATCTGGATGATGATCTTTCCGGAAGGTACGCGGTCGGCGCCCGGCGAGTCCCGCCGCTATGGGCTCAGCGGCACGCTGCTTGCCCAGCAAAGCAACCGGCTGATCGTTCCTGTGGCGCATGATTCCGGTGATTACTGGCCCCGCAGAGGCTGGCGCAAAAAACCGGGGACCGTAAGATTCGTCATCGGCCCGCCCATCGACCCGGCCGGCCGGGATCCTCGCGAAGTTACCGAGGAAGTCAAAACCTGGATCGATACCAAAGTCGAAGAAATCCGGAGTGCTGCAAAAGCCGGGAAAGCAGGGAGCTGAAAGCAGGCCCGGCCAACTCGGCAGCCGGCAAACCGCATTTTTAACCTGTCGGTTTTAGCTCCATCAGGGCAAACGCCGTGAACAGCAGCAGGATGTGCCCGATCTGCAGAAGAACCTGCATGCCCGATTTAATCATGCTGCTGCCGCCTTCCGCTACAGCCAGACGCGCCGGTTTCGTTATCCATTCAAGAGCAATCATATAAAATATCATGATCATCAGGCCCATCCACAACCAGAGTTGTGTCCACGGCAAAGAGCTCATGTACATGGCTGCCAGCCCCGTCAGTGATACGAAACCGGCAACAATCATTTCTATCAGCCCGACGAAATTGGCCTTTTTCACCAGCTTCCGGTTTTTCGGATCGGCGGCGGGCTTCACCGCGATCAATACGGAAAT
>JAJRXW010000186.1 GCA_024276095.1 Gammaproteobacteria bacterium | reverse complement strand
TTTATGCGGTCGTCTCCGATGATCTGGCGCCGAAGGGCTACGGCTATTTACTCATTCACAAGGGGCACGGCACACTCGCTGCCTGTCTGTTCGACGATTTTCACAACGAGCGCATGTATGTGGATCGCTGTACGCGCTTTTCCGACGAGCAGGTCGGTTCGCGCATGCACAACCAGCGCCGTTTCGGTGGCAGCGGGAATTTTTCGTTGCCCAAAACGGCTCGCAAGGGAAATATTCTGTATGCCGGAGAAGCTGCCGGTTTTCAGGGCCCCCTGTTCGGCTTCGGCATCCGCTGGGCGATCCTTTCCGGCTCAGCCGCCGGACGAGCACTGGCCGGAGGTGAACCGCAACAGTACGAGCAGGAATGGCGGCGCCGACTGCGGCCATTTCATCAGACAGCGCAAACCAACCGCTGGTTTTATGAGCATCTGGGGGATCGCGGCTACGGTTGGATCCTGCGGCATTCCCTGCAAGGCAGCGATGTGCGGGACTGGGCGCATCGCGCCTATGCGCCCCGTTTATGGAAACGTGCCTGGTATCATCTGGTCGCAGCGCGCACAGCCACATCATTACTTGAGCCGCATGAAAACTGCCACTGCACCTGGTGCCGTTGCAAGCGTAAATCACGTACCGTGGATGGCGCGGTCAATTAGCGATATTCATGCGGCGATCGATCAGGCGATGGCCTTGCGCAACATGCCGGTGCGAGACCGCCGGGCCATTCCCCAATGCAAACTTCGGTGGCACTGGCATTCCGAATAATTCCGTCGCTGCCTCGAAGCAGATCATCAATGGTGCAGATACCATTACGATCGCAATGAACGCGACCCAGCGGTACTCCAATCCTGCGCTCACCAACGACGGGGTCGGCGTCTATTTTGCCGGCACGGGCAGCAATTTCGGCAGCGCCGGCCAGAGCACCATCGAAGGTGCATTATGGAACTGGAATTTCTACGTCGAGGTAGCCGGTGGCGGTAAAATCACCGACTACCAGTTTGACATCTACTACGATTTCGATCCTGCCACCGGCAACGGGCTGCCCGACCTGGGCAGGATCAACCTGACAGCCAGCCTCGCCTGCGATGCGCTGTGCGGTACGCCCGGCAGCAACATGGCCACCCTGGTACAGGACTCGCAGAACCTGATGTTCGGCTTCCTGGCGGTGGATGCACTGCCTTTCATTGATGCTCCGCCGGGCAGCTTCGACCCGAATGTCCCCGGTAACTACCAGTTTGCGATTACCGTTTCCGATCCGCTGAGCGGTTTTCCGCTCGAATCGGTAGCCATCGAAGTTCAGGTGGTGCCCGTTCCCCCAGCACTCTGGCTGTTCGGATCGGCGCTTGGCATGCTCGGCTGGCTGCGCCGCCGTACCGGCACCTGACCCCCGGCCGCAACCGCAATCGCAGCACCTCTACGGGCTGCGCAGCAACAGACAGAATGAACCAGGGCCACTTCATCCGAAGTGGCCCTGGTCTGTATACGCTGCTCAACTGTATTGACGCGATATCCGCGAAGGCCTAGAGTCGCCCTGCCTTCGGCCACCTGGCGCCGGCCCGGCCTGTGAAGTGATGCCAGTGCGCAAAAGCAACGCCGAAAATGAGGCATGGTTACTGGAAGATACGCCCGGAATTTCACATGATGCAGCACCTGGTAATGGTGGGGCACCGGATAGTGCTCACTTTACGAAAACAAAAGACCGCAATGTCTGGAGAACAACCGGGAATTCCCGGACAGCAGGGTTGATAACAGGAGCGTTCGATGAAGGTATTGTTGACTGGCACAGATGGATACATTGGCAGCGTACTGGCGCCGATACTGATGCGCGAGGGGTTCGATGTTGTCGGCCTGGACACCGGTTACTATCGGGACGGCTGGCTGTACAGTGACGCCAAAGCCCTGGATCGATTCCCGCCACAGCTCAACCTCGATTTACGCAGGATATCGACGGCGGATATAGAGGGCTTCGATGCCGTCGTGCATCTGGCCGAACTGTCGAACGATCCTCTCGGGGACAACAACCCGGCCGTTACTTTTGCGATCAATCACCGCGGCTCGGTCAAGCTTGCTGAACTGGCGCGCGCAGCCGGGGCAAGCAAGTTCATCTACACGTCATCATGCAGCGTATACGGTGTTGGCGAAGGAGAGATCCTTGACGAGTCTGCCCAGACAAACCCGCAAACGGCATATGCAGAGTGCAAGACACTGGTTGAACGCGACGTTACAAAACTGGCAACCGACACATTTTCACCGGTGTTCCTGCGCAATGCGACGGCCTACGGCGCTTCGCCCCGCATGCGGTTCGATATCGTACTGAACAATCTCGCCGGGTTCGCATGGACAACCAAACAGATCACCATGACCAGCGACGGCACACCCTGGCGCCCCCTGGTGCATATTCAGGATATCTGCAAAGCGATTGTGTGCGCCCTGCGGGCCCCCCGGGAGGCGATTCATCGACAGATATTCAATGTCGGGTCGAATGAAGATAACTACCGAATACGGGAAGTCGCTGAAATCGTGGGTGACGTTTTCCCCGGCTGCGCGGTCACCGTAGGTGACAGTGGCGGCGACAATCGCAGCTACCGGGTCAGCTTCGACAAAATACATGCAGAGCTCCCTGGATTCGGGTGTGACTGGACCGCAAGAACGGGTGCGGAGCAGTTACTGGAAGTATTTCAGCGCATCGACATGAAAAAAGAAGTGTTCGAATTACGGGCTTTCACGCGTTTGCTGCAACTGACCTATCTGCAGAAAACCGGCCAGATCGATGACGACTTTTTCTGGACGCCGCTGACCAGGTAGCCATATTGCCGACCGGGCACCGACCGGGCGGCCGGTTGCCCGGGCAGCAGGATTCTATTCGACACGTTTGACCGAAGACGATCTTTTGCTGCCGGTAATCATCACGAAACCGCCGATTGAACCTTTCCGAATGATTACCGTATCTCCTTTTTTGACACGGTGCCCGAGTATGGCCTGCTTTTCGGTCCAGACCTGTCCGTTTTCCATGGTGACCACCAGTTCACCATAAGGGCGCTTGCGAACATCGGCCACGGTTAAAGCAAGTTCGCGCAATTCCGTCCTCTCGTCTCTCCTGGGCGTCAGGCCAAACTCATCGACAGACTTCTGACCCGCTGCTGCATCAGTCTCTGCCTGGTCTGCCGCAGCCAGCCCCGCTTCGGTCGGAGCCGCTGCGGTTGCAGCCGTTGTCGCCGCCGCTGCGCCCGGCATGGCTTCCGGGGTCATTTCCCCGGTCGATTCCGGCATCGACTCCGGCATCGATTCCGGGGCAAGCGACAGTCCGGCCACGGCGCCATCGAAACAGGCCAGCCGCTGCGCATCATCGGGAAGTCCGGCGCAGTGCAGGATTGAATGAGGCATAGCGCTGTCCCCGGCTGCCGCATGGACAGCAGGAAGAGCCGATATGGCCAGGCAAAAAGCGGCACGGCCCAATGAAATCGATAAACCCTTCATTCGCGGTCTCCTGATATTAAAATCGGTTGCAACAACCGGTATGCACTGAACCCGGATATATAGTACAAGCGGCGCCGGCACCATTCCACAGAGGTATCATCAACCGCCATGCACAGGACATATTCCGAGCACCATGCCTGAAGG
>JAJRXW010000185.1 GCA_024276095.1 Gammaproteobacteria bacterium | reverse complement strand
CACTGTGTAAATAGCGTTTTTCATGGGTCCGGGTTACTCAACCAGGTTCCACCGGTACCAGTCACTTTGCAGCCGAAAACCGCTGCCCCAGAAAGCCAGGAGGCGCAACGGACCGGGAAGGTTGTCATGATCGAGTACGGCGCGGATGGCAATCTCGTAGCGCTGGCCGGGTTCCAGCAGGGCTGCGTCGATGATGGGCAGCTCGACGATCCGGCCCATGCTGCGCAAAGTCGAAAACAAAGTGATGTGCGAACTTTGTACGCCACGATTGAGGTTCTTCACGACGTAATGCTGGGCCAGCGGGTGATAACTGATTTCGTAGTTTTTTTCCAGGCTGGCCACTTCCGCATCGGGCAGAAACCGTCTCTCGCGGGTGAGTTCGATCTGCAGCTGGATGGTGAGCGGTACGCCGCTCTCGAGTGCCCGCAGTGCTTCCTCGCTCAGCCGGTAGTCGATTCTGGCCGATGCGTAATACACTCCGCCGGCCAGCCTGGAGTTTGCGCTGCGGACCTCGAAGCGCCCTTCCTGGGCCATGGCCGGAACGGCATGCAGGGCAACAGCAAGCAGCAGCCAGGCCGCACTCCAGAACCGCCGGGCTGCGGAGGCCGGCGGGCAATACCGGCGACCCCCTGCTGAACGATTTTGCTGATGCCGAACCATGTTCCCTGTCTCTGGGCCGTTGCTGTTTGTCATTGGCGGCGGGTTAAGGATGCCTCTTTTCCATTAAAGCATAATAGAAGCCGTCGGTATTCCCGGCGCCGGGCAAAAGCTGGTACCCCGGGCCGGTTTGCGGCCCAAACCATGTCAGCAGCGATTCTTTGGCGGGTTGCAGCAGGTGTGCATCCGGGCGGCCGGCAAGAAACCGGGCAATCGGCTGCCCGTTTTCCTGGTCGAGCAAAGAGCAGGTGGTATACAGCAGCCGCCCTTGTGGTTTGAGCAGCGGCCACAGTTTTTCCAGCAGTTCGTATTGCCGGGCAGCCAGTGCATCAATGTCCGTTTCGCGGCGCAGAAACTTGATGTCGGGATGGCGTCGAATGACGCCGGTAGCCGAGCAGGGGGCGTCGATCAGTATCCTGTCGAAAGCTTCCCCGTTCCACCAGCTGCCGGGTTCGCGGGCGTCCGCCGCCAGCGTCGTCGCCGACAGGCCCAGGCGATCCAGGTTTTCTTCCAAGACGTTGACGCGACCGGCATCGATATCAATCGCAAGCAGCTGCGCAGCATTCGCGGTACGTTCGAGCAGATGGGCGGTCTTGCCGCCCGGGGCGGCACAGGCATCCAGAATCCGGTGACCGGCGGATACCTCGAGGAACTCGACGACCAGCTGGGAGGCGGCGTCCTGAACGCTGACCATGCCCTCATGAAATCCCGGCAGGCGGTCAACCGGCAGAGGCGTTGCCAGCCGCAGCGCATCCGGGAAATCGGGGCACATCACAGCAGGCACGCCCGTTTCATCCTCGAGTCGCTGGCGGTATGCGCCGGTACTGGTCCGGTGCGTATTGACCCGGATCCAGAAAGGCGGATGGCGCTGGCCTGCTTCGAGTATCTGCCGCCATTCATCCGGTCTTTGCCGGCGCAGACATTCGATGAGCCATGGCGGATGAGAATAACGGGCGGTGTCGGTTTGCATCACCTGTTCCAGAAGGGCGGTCGATTCACGCTGAAATTTACGCAAAGCCGCGTTGACCATGCCGGAGGCCCGGCCCCGCCCCAGAAACCGCGCCGCTTCGACACAGGCCGACACGATGGCGAACTCCGGCTGGCGCCGATCCTGCAGTTCAAAAAGGCCGACCGACAGCAATGCTTCGAGTACCGCGTCTTTGCGCCGCACCGGCCGGTCGAGCAGCAGCGCAATAATGGCCTGATGACGCTGATGCCAGCGCAGCGCACCGAAACTCAGCGCCTTGATCTGCGCCCGTTCCCGATCGAGACTCGAGTCGCTGGCTAATCCATCCAGGCTGCGTTCCAGCGTCTGTCCCCTGCACAGTACGTTGTCGACAACCTGTGCCGCGATGCCGCGGGCAATGGCGCCGGTGCCGTTTTGCTTTCGCCCGGCTGTCCGGGATGTCCTGCTCAATGCAGCCCCAGTGTTTTATGCAGCACTTCGCGGCCATTGAGAAAATCGGTCGCTGTCATTCTTTTACGGCCGGGCATCTGCACCGACAATAATCGTAATCGACCTGCGCCGGTTTGTACGTCGATTCCCTCCGGCCCGGTATTGATCACCGTCCCCGGGGCGCAGACCGGTCTCCGGTCCGGCTGCGACGCCGGTTCGTCGTCCGGAGGCAAAACTGCCGACCAGCAGCGCAGTACTTCGCCATCGAGCCAGGTATGGGCGACCGGCCACGGATTATAGGCGCGAATCCGGGCATGAATATGCTGCGCAGTTTGCTGCCAGTCGATGAGCGCGTCTTTTTTGTGCAAACGCGCGGCATAGCAGGCACCGTCTGCGGCTTGCGGAACCGGCTGGCACCGTCCGGCAAGCAGGTCATCCAGCGTTTCGGCAAGAAGATCGGCGCCCAGTTGCGCCAGTCGATCGTGTAACTGCCCGGCGTTTTCGTCAGCTCCGATGTCTACGGATCTTGTTGTATAGACGGGTCCGGTATCCAGGCCTGCATCCATTTTCATCAGGCTGATTCCCGTGCTGCGGTCGCCGGCCAGAATGGCCGCCTGGATCGGTGCGGCACCGCGCCAGCGTGGCAGCAGCGAAGCGTGCAGGTTGACACATCCTGCCCCCGGTATTGTCAGCACCCTGGCGGGCAATATCAGGCCGTATGCCACCACTACCATCAGGTCGGGGCGATAGCTTTGGATCTGCTCGAGTGCTTCGGAGTCCGACAGGGACTCCGGTTGCAGCACGGTGATGTCCAGTTCGGTTGCACGGGCCTTGACGGGACTGATGCGCGTTTTCTGTCCGCGCCCGGCAGGCCGGTCCGGCTGGGTGAGGACCGCGACCAGTTCATGTTGCGATTCAGCCAGCACCTGCAGGGCGGGTACGGCAAAGGCCGGAGAGCCTGCAAAAATAATTCGCTGGGGTCGGGTCACGACAAGTTGCCCGCTAGAAAACGTGGGAGCGGTTTTTCGCCGGGTCGGCTGCCCGTTTTCGGGTTTTGGCGGCTTTTTTCTTGATGCGCTGGCGTTTGATTTCCGACAGGTAGTCGACAAACAGCTTGCCGTCGAGGTGGTCGATTTCGTGCTGTACGCACACCGCCAGCAGGCCATCGGCCTGAAGGACTATTTCATCACCATTGCGGTCCAGCGCGCGTACCTGCACCTGCTCTGCCCGGTCCACGGATTCGGTGACACCCGGGACCGACAGGCAGCCCTCCTCGCTGGGTGCCGACCCCTGCTGGTCGATCAGCACCGGGTTGATCAGGCACACCGGCTGGTCCTTGGTTTCCGATACATCCATGACCAGAATTCGTTGATGAACATTGACCTGGGTGGCGGCCAGCCCGATGCCGGGGGCCAGGTACATGGTTTCGAGCATGTCGTCCAGAAACCGGCGGATTTCCTCGGTTACTGCGGTGACCGGCCTGGCAATCGTACGCAGCCGGGGGTCAGGGTATTCAAGGATGGTGAGCACCGTCATATCGTTTCCTTCGCAATTTCGTGTACAGTGCTATGAAATGCCGGTAAATTTATGATATATCGGCACATAGATCCCAGTACTTCCGGATGCTTGGGGCATCTCAGGGGGCCGGGATTGTTGTGTTGTCGTAGCATCGTGCGGGTGTGCGTACGGGAATTATAGCAGTGGCTGATCCCGATCCGGCGCGAATTTGACCAAAGGGATGGAGTGCCCATGAATATCTCCCTGCCAGTATTTCGTTCGGTAGGCTTGTGTGTGCGAGTGACTTTGCTGCTGTTTACAGCATTGTGCGGGCCGACGGTTTCAGCCGGCAGCGCAGGCGGGATGGCCGCCGTGATGATGTCTCAGCAGGGTGCGGCGCCGCAGCTGAATCCACAGCACCCGGAACGGTACGTGGTGAAGCGTGGCGATACCCTGTGGGATATATCCGCGATGTTCCTGCGCGATCCGTGGTACTGGCCCGAGATCTGGTATGTCAATCCACAGGTCGAAAACCCCCACCTGATTTATCCGGGTGACGTGCTGACACTGGTCTATGTCGATGGCCGTCCGCAGATTCGCCTGGAAAGGGGCGTAACGGCCGGTACCGGTACCGAACGCCTGTCGCCGAGAATTCGCGAGGAATCGCTCGATGCAGCGATTCCTACCATTCCGTTCGAAACCATTCGGGCCTTTCTCAATCGCGGCCAGGTACTGGAGCAGGGCCAGAAAGAGAAAATGCCCTACATCATGGCGGTCAGGGACGGGTTTCTGATGGCCGGCGCCGGTGACGATGTCTATGTGCGCGGCGATCTCGAAGGTGAGGGAACAGGATACAGCGTTATAAGAGTGGGTGAACCGCTGATCGATCCGGAAGACGGAGACATCGTGGCTTATGAAGGCATTTTTGTCGGTATCGGCACTATTCGCAGAAGCGGGGATCCCGCCACCCTGCGCCTGATCAGGACAACCCGGGAAGCTCTTGCCGGCAACGTTTTGTTGACCGAGACGATCGATGTCCCGCTGCAGTTTTACCCGCGTGCGCCCGATACCCGGATCGACGCGACCATCATGGCCGTTGTGGATGGCGTGTCCCAGATTGGTCAGTATCATGTCGTGATCCTCAACCGCGGCGAACGTGATGGCCTGGAAGTCGGTCACGTGCTGACGGTCTGGCAGGCCGGAAAAGAGACGAAAGACCCTTATTCAAGTGGCATTATCAAGAAGAAAGTACGCTTGCCTGACGAGCGTGCAGGGACTTTAATGATATTCAGGAGCTACGACCGCATCAGCTACGGCTTGATCATGGAAGCCTCCAGCGAAATGCATGTGCTGGACAAGGCTCGTACACCGCTTTGAGTGATGGCTGCCGGTCATCACTGCAGCGAGGGCCGCTGGTTATTGCCTGACTGTTGATCGCGACAGAAGCCTGAATTTCTGCGGTCGCAACGATTAACCGTGATCGCGGGAGAGGGCAGTGTCGGAAAATTCCTGGGGTATTCTGGCGTTGGCGCCGGATCTGGGCGCCGGTGAAATCCGGCGCCTGCTGGATATTTTCGGCAACGCCGGAGACATCATCGCGGGTTCGAAAAAGGACCTGCTCGCGGCCGGGCTCAGCCAGAAGACCGTGGACGCCGTTCATAACCCGGAACCCGCAGCACTGGCGGCGCTGGAAGCCTGGCTTGACCGGCCCGGCCATTGCCTGTTGCCCTGGTCATCTGCTGACTATCCCGTGTTGCTGAAGGAGATCGCAAGACCGCCGGTTGTGCTGTTCGTCCGCGGGTCCGTTGAGGTACTTGCGCTGCCGCAGCTTGCGATAGTCGGCAGCCGCAAAGCAACACCCGGTGGCTGCGACAACGCCGGCAATTTCGCCCGTCATCTTGCCGGCCACGGTTTTTGCATTACCAGCGGTCTGGCCCTCGGCATCGATGCGGCTGCACACAAAGGAGCGCTGGCGGCCAACGGCAGGACCGTTGCTGTTTGCGGTACCGGCCTCGATCAGGTCTATCCGGATCGCCACCTGGAACTGGCCGCTTCGATCGCTGAAACCGGTGCGCTGGTTTCGGAGTTTCCGCCCGGTGTACCACCGCGCCGTGAAAACTTTCCGCAGCGCAACCGGATCATCAGTGGTCTGAGTGTCGGCACACTCGTCGTGGAAGCCGGTATGCGCAGT
>JAJRXW010000184.1 GCA_024276095.1 Gammaproteobacteria bacterium | reverse complement strand
CGTGACAGCCTATGCCTACCTGGTATTTGGCGATGGTGTGGTGGCCAACATCGTCGTCGATGCCTGGGATGCGGCGAACAAGGAAGTACTGTTATCGATTCCGTTGTATATCCTCGCGGGCAACATCATGTCGCGCGGGGGGATGGCACGGCGCATGATTCGCCTGATGCGGGCTGTGACCACGCCGGTGCCCGGTGGTCTGGCCATCGCCGCGATATTGTCCTGCGCGGTTTTCGCCGCCGTGTCCGGTTCCGGTACCGTTACGCTGCTGGCGGTGGGTGCGATCATGTATCCGGCACTCATCGAAGCCGGCTATTCCAGGCGCTTTTCCATCGGGGCGCTGTGTGCTGCCGGGACGCTGGGCATTATCGTGCCGCCCAGCATTCCGCTGATTCTCTACGGAGTCATGACGCAGACATCGATTGCCGATCTGTTTATCGCAGGGCTGGGTCCTGCGCTGGTGCTGACAATACTGATGGCCGGGTATGCGATCGTCGTCAACCGGCATTTCAGGCCCGCCAACTGGGACGTTGCGGAGATCTGGGCAGCGTTCAAAGACGGATTCTGGGCGTTGATGATGCCGGTGCTGATCCTCGGCGGCATCTACAGCGGGCATTTTACCGCGACGGAATCCGCCGCCATCGCTTCGGTCTACGCAATCGGTGTGGAGTTGTTCGTTTACCGGGAAATGGGACTCAAAGACCTGTACGAAGTCGTCGGCGAGACAAGCAGCCTGCTGGGTTCGCTGTTTCCGGTTCTGATGCTGGCGCTGAGCCTGAATATCTTTCTGGCCTATCAGCAGGTTCCCGAGATCCTCGTGGGCTGGCTGGGCCAGCATATCGACAGTCCGGTGACTTTTATTATTGGAATGAATCTTTTCCTGCTGGTCGTGGGCTGCCTGATGGACATTGGCTCGGCGATCCTGATTCTTGCACCGATGCTGCAGCCGATCGCCATCGACCAGGGCTTCGATCCGGTACATTTTGGTATCGTCATGGTGGTCAACCTCGAGATCGGGTACCTGACACCGCCGCTGGGGTTGAACCTGATCGTCGCGATGACGGTATTTCGTGAGGAGTTCTGGACTATCTGCCGGGCGGTTACGCCCTATCTCGTGATGATGCTGTTCGGCCTGATCGTAGTATCGTTCTGGCCGTCGCTGTCTTTGTTCCTGGTGCGGTGACTCGCAGCGCGGACAATGTACAATAGGCATCCCGGCGGGCAAACCGTTGGCGGATACATGTTCATACAACACAATACCGGAGAATAAAAATGACCATACAAGTGGGAGATCGCATGCCGGAAGGCGGCTTTGGCATCATGACCAGTGACGGTCCTGCCTCAATTTCTACCGAGGAACTGTTCGGCGGCAAGAAAGTTGTATTGTTTGCGGTGCCAGGGGCCTTTACCCCGACCTGTTCGGTGAAGCACCTGCCCGGTTTCAAAGAGCAGGCCGATGCGATTCGCGCCAAAGGCGTCGATACCGTCGCCTGCATGTCCGTCAACGATGTATTCGTCATGGATGCCTGGGGCCGGGATCGTGCGGTCGGCGACAGCGTGATGATGCTTGCGGACGGCAACGGTGACTATGCAAAAGCGCTGGGGCTGGAACTGGATGCCAGCGGGTTTGGAATGGGGATGCGTTGCCAGCGCTTCGCGATCATTGTGGATGATGGCGTTGTGTCATCGCTGCATGTCGAAGATCCGGGTCAGTTCGCCGTGAGTTCCGCCGAAGCCATACTCGAGCAACTCTAGAATATCGATCCGACGATTCCTGCAACGATTCGTACCACCTGTTTCCAACGGAGTAGCTGAATGTCTGCCCATGACATAGTTCTGATTGTCCATCTTTTACTGTTTTGCTACTGGCTGGGCGGCGATATCGGCGTGTTTTATTCCAGTGGCATGGTGATCGATCCGAAGCTCAGCAACAGTGCGCGCATGACTGCGGCCAAGATCATGATCAACCTGGATCTGGTACCGCGTATCTGTATGAGCCTGATGCTGACGGTTGGCGGGATACTGGTCCACTACGAGGGTTGGGAACATCCGCTGTGGCAATGGATTGGCATCATATTGCTCGGCCCTTTCTGGCTGACGATGGTGCTGTTGATTCACTTCAGGGAAGGGACGGATTTTGCCAAAAACCTGACCAGGATCGATTTCTGGTTTCGCTGGATTATTATCGTTTCGGTCGTCGCCTCGTCTACCGTGCAGTTTATGACCGGTGGTTATGACGAAAGTCCGTGGATTGGCTACAAACTGTATCTGTTTGCCGGGCTGGTTTTCTGCGGCCTGGTGATCCGGATGAATCTCGGGCCTTTTGTCCAGGGTGTGCACAGGCTGGCGCTTGGCAATATCGATGACGAAGCCAATATTGCCATGGCAGCCAGTCTGAACAGGGTGCGCCCGTTCGTCATACTGATCTGGATCGGCCTGGTCATCGAGGCAGGACTGGGCGTGGTCGAGCCGGGCGGGGTAGAGGCTGCCACGGCAATGACGGCACTGCCGTGATTTTTTTGCCCCGGCTGCATCCAGCCGGGGCAAATTTCCACCGAATGCGGTCGAAGGCGCGTCAGAGGTGCTTTTCGAGTTCCGGAATCACATCGAACAGGTCGCCGACCAGGCCAATGTCGGCGATCTCGAAAATCGGTGCCTCGCCGTCTTTATTGACCGCAACAATCGTGCCGGCATCCTTGATGCCCGTCAGGTGCTGAATGGCGCCCGAGATACCGAATGCGATGTATAAATCCGGCGAGATGATTTTGCCGGTTTGACCGACCTGCATTTCATTCGGAACGAAACCTGCATCCACGGCTGCGCGGGAAGCGCCGACGGCTGCGTTCATCTTGTCAGCGAGTCGATACAGTATTTCGAAGTTCTCTTCGCTGCCGACACCGCGGCCACCGGAGATAACGACTTTCGCCGTCTGCAAATCCGGGCGGTCGCCGCTGCTGCCGGACAGAAGCTCGACAAAGCGTGTGTGGCCCGGCAGCTCGACAGAGATTTGCACGGACGCGATTTCTGCCTGTCCACCGGACGGCGCTACCGGTCGAAAAGAGGCAGCGCGCACCGTTGCCACAATTTTCTTCCCTTCCGGCACCTGCACCGTAACCACGGCATTGCCTGCATAGATGGGCCGCTTGAATTCACGGGGGCCTTCTACCGACATGACATCACTGAGCTGGCCGACACCCAGCAGTGCGGCGACCCGCGGTGCCAGGTCCTTGCCGAACGTCGTGGAGGGCGCGAGTACATAGTCATAGTCATCCGCCAGTGCAGCAATTTGCGGTGCCATGACGGCGGCGACGGCATGTTCGTTCTCGGCCCGCTCAATGGTGAGCACTTTGGAAACACCGGTCAGGGCGGCCGCCTGTTCCGCAACAGCCGCACACTGGTTGCCGAGTGTCACTACATCCGCGCCTGCGTCATCGATCGATTGCGCGCAGTTCAGGCACTTGGCAGTACTCTGGTTCAGGTGGGTGCCGTCATGTTCGGCAATAATCAGTACTTTGCTCATGTTCTGGTTCCGTAGGTTTAAATTACTTGCGGGTCTGCGGGCGGATCAGCCCAGCAGGTCCTTGTCCTTGAGAGCGGCGATCAGTCCGTCGACATCTTCGACCATCACGCCTTTTTGTCGCTCGGCGGGGGGCTCATGTCGAACGGCCGAGAACTGCGGTGACATATCGACACCCAGGTCTCCGGCGCCGATCACTTCCAGCGGCTTTTTCTTCGCTTTCATGATGTCCGGCAGCTTGACGTAACGCGGTTCGTTGAGGCGCAGATCTGTCGTGATGACGGCCGGAAGATCTACGTCGATGACTTCGAGGCCCGCGTCGACTTCACGCGTGACTGACGCTGTGCCGTTCGAAAACTCAATCTTCGATGCAAAAGTTGCCTGTGGGCGTCCCCACAACGCGGCCAGCATCTGGCCGGTCTGGCTGCAGTCATCATCGATGGCCTGCTTGCCCAGCAGGACGATATCGGGCTGCTCCCTGCCGATGATTTCCAGAAAAATACCGGCAGCCGCCAGCGGGTCTGTTTCCTGATCGGCTTCCACCAGGATGGCGCGGTCGGCGCCCATGGCCAGCCCGGTCCGGAGTTGTTGCTGGCAATCCGGCGGCCCGATGGAAACAGCGATCACTTCGCTGGCATCGCCGCGCTCTTTGATTCGCAGCGCCTCTTCCAGCGCAATCTCATCAAACGGGTTGATGCTCATTTTAACGCCATCGGTGACGACGCCTGAGCCGTCCGGCTTGACCCGAATACGGACGTTATAATCAACGACACGTTTCAGACCGACCAAAATCTTGTCCATGTGGATCTCCTGCGAGACCGGTATTACGACGGGTGAGCCGGGCAATGCCGGTCGCCAAACATGCTATTTTGTCCTAAAACGCGATCCGGTTGCTACATCAGTGAGAAAATAGTGCTGTCCGGATACCGGCAATTGATGACCATGAGCAATACTGACCCGATTCTGACCAGCCCGGAACGCCTCGCCGAACACCTGGCGGACCCCGCCTGGCGGGTGGTCGATTGCCGCTTTGACCTGCTGCAGCCTGAGGCAGGTCATGCTGCCTGGCGGAGGGGGCATATTCCCGGCGCCTGTCATGCCGATCTCGACAGGGATCTCGCATCGCCGCCGAGGGCCGGGAGCGGGCGGCATCCACTCCCTGATCCCGATGCGTTGAACGCCTTGTTCGGCAAATGGGCGCTGACCCCGGAGGTACAGCTGGTTGCCTACAATGACGTCGGTGGCGCCATCGCCGCACGTCTGTGGTGGCTGGCAAGGTGGATGGGACACACGCGGGTATCTTTGCTCGACGGTGGTCTTGCTGCGTGGCAGGCGGCCGGCCAGCCGCTTAATGTGCCGGATCAGGATCCGCCACCGCCGGAAGCGGGCTGCTTCGAAGGGCGGCCGGGCGGTATGCCCGTTGCGACGACTGCAGAGATCGAGCGCGGTATCGACGGCAGAACCGGCGGCCAGGATTTATTGCTGCTCGATGCGCGCAGCGAAGACCGTTTTCTCGGCCGTGCCGAGCCCATCGACCGGATTGCCGGTCACGTACCCGGCGCGATCAATACCCCCGTGCAGATGAATCTGAACGCGGCGGGCAGGTTTCGGTCTGCCGAGGAACTGCGCAGCCGCTACCGGGCCATCCTTGGTGAGCATTCTGCGGTGCAGGCGGTCTGTATGTGTGGCTCAGGGGTGACGGCATGTCATACACTGTTCGCCCTGGAACTGGCCGGTTTGGCCGGCGCACGATTGTACGTGGGCTCATGGAGTGAGTGGATCAACCGGGAGTCGCCGGCAATTGCTGTCGGGGAAAGCGGTTCCGGACAGGCTGACAGCGAATAAACGAAACAGATAAGGATCGATATGAGTGACATTCTTCAGCGCGACCATCGCTCGGTACGCGGCACAATCAGATATACCAGCAAGAAACCGGAACGCATGGATCAGGAGCGCGGTCGTGAGTATTTCATGATCAATGTACACACGGATGGCCGGCGCACCTGCATCGCACACTGTGAGATCGACGATCGCCCCAGCGTGATGCGTGACATTACCTATAGCCTGGACGGCGACTGGGCGCCGACGGACTGTTTCGTTCGCCTGACCGTGGATGACCGCTTCATGGGCACCGGCTGGTTCCGGTTCGAAGATGGATTTGCCGAATGTGAGACCAACACATCGCTGGAGGGCAGGGTTTCCCAGCGCATGGAGACCGATGGCCGGCTGGATACTTTTCAGAACCATGCCATTGCCTGCGATGCCTGGCATCTTCGGCTGTACGATCGTTCCAAAGGACCCGGCGTGCAGGGGATCGGCCAGATGCTGTTGTCGTCCCCCGATCACCGCGGCGCTACCGGGCCGATGCTGTTCCGGATTGGCCTGGGTGTCGAATACGTGGGCGAAGAACGCATCGAAGTCGAAGCAGGCAGCTTCGATGCGCTTCATTACCGGTTCGTTTCATCGCCCGGACTGCCCCAGGAGCATCCGCCCTACGATGTCTGGTGCACCAATGACGAGGATTTCCTGTTT
>JAJRXW010000183.1 GCA_024276095.1 Gammaproteobacteria bacterium | reverse complement strand
TGCCGCACTGGAATCCAGAAAGGACCACCCGTCAGAACTGGTCAAAGAGCACGTAGCCTGGGCACTGCAACAACACGCGTAAATTCTTCGGCAATATCACACAAGCGTTCTTCCGGGCCGGGCGCAGGGTTCCGGTTCCGGGCCGGAAGAACTCCTTACAACAATTCGACAAGAATATTATCGATCAGCCGTGCCCGCCCCATCCAGGCAGCAGTCAGGATCACGAGATGCCGGCTGTCTGCAGTCGGTCGCGATAAATCGCCGGCATTTCGAATGGCAAAATAATCCGGCTTGAAACCTGCTTTCGCCAGCCGTGCGCTGCCCGCTTTCTCCAGTGCATCGAAATCGATATCGCCCGTTTGCAGACGCTCACGACAGGCCTGCAGCGCACGAAACAACTCAGGCGCAGCAGCACGCTCTGTATCCGACAGGTATTGATTCCGGGAACTCATCGCAAGGCCGTCTTTCTCACGGCAGGTCTGCCCGGCAATAATCTCTATCCCCAGGTGCAGGTCGGCCGCCATACGCCGAATAATGACCAGCTGCTGATAGTCTTTCTGGCCGAACACCGCAATATCGGGCTGCAGAACATTGAACAGCCGGCTGACGACCGATGCGACACCTTCAAAATGATTCAGGCGGGTCTTGCCGCAAAGTATCTCGGACAACCCGGGAACGACCACACGCGTACTGCCCTCCTGGCCATGCGGATAGATTTCCTCGACGCTCGGCGTGAACAGCAAATCAACTCCGGCCCTGGACAGGCGGCGCTTGTCGTTCGCCAGCGTCCGCGGGTAGTTTTCAAAATCTTCGTTCGGACCAAATTGTGTGGGATTGACGAAAATGCTGACCGCCACTTTTTCGGCATGCTCATGCGCCAGCGATACAAGACTCATATGCCCCTTGTGAAGGTTGCCCATGGTCAGAATAACCGCCAGGGATTCGCCATCCCGGCGCCAGCCGCGCGTGATCTCACGCACACTGCCGATATCGTGCAGCGTTTTCACCGGGTCAGGAAAAACAATGCTCTGCGGCAGGATAGGAACGATCCTTCACCGCCTGCACGTATCGCCGGCATGCCTCTCCCGGAGAGTCCGAGCCCGGCATGAAGTTCTCCACGAACCGCGGCAGCCTGCCCTGCGTGATGCCCAGGATGTCATACAGCACCAGGATCTGGCCATCGACATGCGGCCCGGCACCGATCCCGATAACAGGCACACGTACCGCTTCCGTCACGGCTTTTCCGAGCTCGTTGGGCACGCATTCCAGCAATACGATATCCGCGCCTGCTTCCTGCAGCGCGATGGCATCGGCAACCATTTGCTTGGCCTGGTCGGAATCGCGTCCCTGGACTTTGAAACCGCCGATCTTGTGCACCGACTGCGGTCGTAAGCCGATATGCGCGCAGACCGGAATCGCATGCTGCGCCAAGTGCTCGACAATCCGGACCTGACCCGCGCCCCCCTCCAGTTTGACCATCATCGCACCGCCTTCCTGCATCAGGCGAACCGAATTATCCAGTGCCTGTGCGGGGCTGGTGTAGGCCATGAAGGGCATGTCCGCGACCAGGAATGCGCGTGCCAGCCCGCGGGAAACGTTTTTACTGTGGTAGATAATGTCATCCACCGTCACCGGCACGGTCGTGTCGTGTCCCTGGATGACCATACCCAAAGAATCGCCCACCAGGACGAGATCGACACCGGCCTGATCGACGAGTACGGCAAAACTGGCGTCATAGGCCGTCAGACACGCTATCGGTTCCTTTTGACTTCTAATCGATGCCAGCGTGGAAATATTCATCGGTGGTTCCGACATATCCCGTTGCTGAAGTTGCGTATACATAGGTACTGCCCCTCTGCACTCTATCTTGATTGCCCGGCTGCAATTCCAGACTCATGTGAAATCGACGGATTAAAGAAATGGCGGCCGCTGCGAGTTCGCTGAATCTCGTCGAGCAATATCTGAAAATGTTCCTGGTTATGGACCGGATCAATGACTTCGGCATTGACGATAAGCAACGGTGCCTCGTCGTAATCGTGGAAAAAACGCGCATAGGCCTCGGTCAGCCTCTCCAGGTAGCGGCGACTGATGGTCTGCTCATAGTCGACTCCACGCCTGGAAATCCTGAACAGTAAAGTGTCAACCGGTGCCTGCAGGTATACGACGAGATCAGGTGCCGGCGGATCCACTTTCAGGGACTCGTAGATCTGGTCATACAGCGATAACTCGTGCCTGTCCAGGTTAATCTGCGCAAACATCCGGTCTTTTTCGATCATGAAATCCGCCACGCGCGTACTGCCGAACAGCTCGGACTGGCGCATGTCTTCTATCTGACGCACCCGCTGAAACAGGAAAAACAGCTGGGCCGGCAATGCCGCCCCGCGCGGATCGCGGTAAAAACGCTCCAGGAAAGGATTGCTCCCGGCATCCTCCAGCACCAGGGCGCTGTCCAGCTGACCGGCAAGGCGCCGCGCCAGGCTGGTTTTCCCGACACCAATGGGGCCTTCGATAGCGATGTAACGGGACTGGGACATGATGAATACTGGTTATTTATTGCGCCCTGGCTCACTCGGCTCGGGTGCGGGTCTTTTGGCCGGGTCTTGCTACCGGATTCTGGTCAGGGAACTGCTGTCCAACCCGGCAGCAATATCCTTCACATTCCCCAGTCCAGGTATCCACAGATCCGAGGCGATCTCCAGCAACGGGAACAATACAAAATTTCGCCGGGAAATGCCCGGATGGGGGATTTTAAGGTCTGGCCGGTCGATCAGACGGTC
>JAJRXW010000015.1 GCA_024276095.1 Gammaproteobacteria bacterium | reverse complement strand
CGATGCAATAGTGCTGTACAGATCGTTTTCTGCGGTGGTTTCCTGACGCGAGCTGAGAATTCGATAATCCTTCATGCTGTTCACCTGTAATAATGTGCTGTTATGCTAATACACTAGTACAAGATCTGCAAACCCATTGTTGCCGGGCGATCCTTCCAGTGCGGTTATCTGTAGAATAAGCTGCGGGAAATGGCCGGGAACGGGGACGGAGAGTGGCTGAATGACTGACAAGATAGACAATCGGACGGCTGCGGTCCGGGCCGGGCTTGAGAGCGACGAGCGCTTCGGAGCGGTCATGCCACCCATTTATCTGACGTCGAATTTCGCTTTTGAGGCCTATGACCGGCCGCGCGGCTACGATTACACCCGGACGGGAAACCCGACCCGCGATGCGCTGGCCGACGCGTTGGCCGAACTCGAAGGCGGGGCAGGGGCCACCATCACCGGCTCGGGCATGGCGGCGGCAGCGCTGGTCTGCCAGCTGGTCGATCCGGGCCAGCTGGTGCTTGCGCCCGTCGACTGTTACGGCGGCACATTTCGCTTGCTGTCGCGCCTGTCTGCACGGGGCCTGCTGAATGTGCGCTTCATCGATCAGACCGATGAATCGGTTCTGCAGGGCGCAATCGCGGAGCAGCCACGCCTGATCTGGGTGGAGACTCCCACCAACCCGCTGCTCAGGGTGATCGATCTGAAGCAGATGAACGCGCTGGCCAAACAATGCGGGGCCTTGCTGGTCGTTGACAATACTTTTCTGTCGCCGGCACTGCTCAGGCCAATCGAGTTCGGCGCGGATCTGGTCATGCATTCAACCACCAACTATCTCAACGGTCCCAGCGATGTGCTCGGTGGTGCGGTGATTGCCGCAACCCCGCAGTTGCATGAGCAAATGCAGGACTGGTCGAATATTCTCGGTTTGTCAGGTTCGGCACTGGACAGTTTTCTGACCATGAGGGGTATCCGGACGCTTCATGTGCGTCTTCGCCAGCATGAGGAAAACGCGCTCGCCATTGCGGATGTTCTGCAACAGCATCAGGCGGTGGCTCATGTGTACTACCCGGGCCTGGCGAGCGACCCGGGGCACCAGTTGGCCCGGCAGCAGCAGAATGGCTTTGGCGGCATGATCAGCTTCGATCTCAAAGGCGGTGCCCGGGCGGCCGCTGAATTTATTGCGGCACTGAAATTGTTTACGCTGGCGGTATCACTGGGGGGCGTGGAAAGCCTGGTTTGCCATCCTGCGACCATGTCCCATGCGGCGATGGACGACAGTGGCCGGGAAGCCGCCGGAATCGGCGCCGGCCTGATACGTCTTTCAGTCGGTATCGAAGCGACTGCCGACCTGGTAGCCGATATTCAGCGCAGTCTGAACAGCCTGTCGGCATAGCAGCCGCGCCTGTGGCGGCTGGTGCTAGCCGAGTTCGGCAATAACGGCATCGCCCATGGCCTGCGTCGAAACCGGGGGAGTATCCGGCAGTCCGATGTCAGCGGTTCGGTGGCCGGCTTCCACCGCAGCGTAGACTGCATCTTCCAGCAGCTTCGCTTCTTCTTCCAGGCCCAGCGAATAACGAAGCATCAGGGCAACGCTAAGAATCATGCCACAGGGATTGGCGATGCCCCTGCCGGCAATATCGGGCGCCGAGCCATGGATCGGCTCATACAGTCCCCGGCGGTCCTTGTTGAGCGACGCCGAGGGCAGCATGCCCATCGAGCCGCAGAGCATGGACGCTTCATCGGTGAGAATATCGCCGAACATGTTTTCAGTCACGATGACATCGAAGCTGTCGGCACGCGACAGCAGGTGCATCGTCGCAGCGTCGATAAACATGTGTTCGAGCTCGATCTGCGGAAACTCGGCGCAGAACAGCTCATCGGCAATGCTGCGCCATAGCCGGGACGTTTCCATGACATTGGCCTTGTCGACTGAAGTTACCCTGGCCTGTCGCCTGCCTGCCAGTTCACCGGCCATGCGCAGGATTCTTTCAATTTCATGGCGCTGATAGCTGCAGACATCCATGGCCGAGTCAGCCGTGCGGTTTTTCTCGCCCAAGTAGGCGCCGCCGGTCAGTTCACGCACTACCAGGATGTCAACGTTGTGCAGCCGCTCGGGCCTGAGAGGCGAGGCATCGTACAGGGCAGGGTGAGTAGCGACCGGCCGCAGATTGGCATAGACGTCCAGTGCCGAGCGAAGGTCGAGCAGTCCCTGCTCAGGGCGGACTGAGGCGTTGGGATCGCTCCATTTCGGGCCGCCCACGGCGCCCAGCAGCACGGCATCCGAATCTTCGCATAAAGCGCGGGTCTGCCCGGGAAATGCTTCACCGGTGGCATCGATTGCGGCGCCGCCGATCAGTCCGTTGCGCAGTTCCAGGCGATGTCCGCCAATTTTCGCAACCCGTTCGAGCGCCCGCAGGCCTTCATGCATGACTTCCGGGCCGATTCCATCGCCGGCCAGCACCGTCAGCCGTATGTTCATGCGCGGTGCTGCTCGAACCGGCTGATCGCATCAGAGTGTTTCAGCAGGTAACCCAACTGGTCGATGCCCTCCATCAGGCAGTAGCGCGAAAAGTTGTCGATCGGAAACTCGATCATTTCTGTCTCTGGTAATGACTCTGGTAATGACTCTGGTGATCGTCCTGGTAATCGCAGTTGCCGCTGTTCGAGGTCTACCTCTACTTCCACTCCGGGATGATCCAGCAGCCACTGATGCGTGGGCTGATCGACAATGATCGGTATCAGCCCGTTTTTAAGGGAGTTATTGCGAAATATGTCGGCAAAAGCAGTGCTGATGACGGCTTTGAAGCCATAATCCACCAGCCCCCAGGGGGCATGCTCACGCGAAGAGCCACAGCCGAAGTTGTTGCCTGCAACCAGTACCTGGCAGCCTTCGGCCTCGGGGCGGTTCAACGGGAAATCCCCGATCAACCGGCCGTGCTCGTCATATCGCCAGTCGGCAAACAGTGCATCTCCCATCCCTGCACGGGTGGTAGTGGTCAGAAACCGCGCCGGCAGGATCTGGTCCGTATCGATATCCGACTGCGGCAGTACTACCGTCCGTGAGCGAAAACGTGTGATTTTTTCCATGGAGTGTATTTTTCCGACTAACCGATGGTTCTGTGATCAGCGACATGCCCGCACAGAGCGCTGGCGGCGGCTGTCTGTGGACTGGCGAGAATCGTTCGTGCGCCGATTCCCTGACGACCCTCGAAGTTGCGATTGCTGGTACTTATGCACAGTTGCCCGGATGCTACGGTGTCGCCGTTCATCCCCAGGCACATCGAGCAGCCCGATTCGCGCCACTGGGCTCCGGCGGCCTGAAAAATCTCATGCAGTCCCTCGGACTCCGCCTGTGCCTTGATCGACTGGGAGCCGGGAACGATCAACATGCGTACATTTTCGGCAATCTTTTTTCCCTCGAGAATGGCAGCCGTCTGGCGCAGATCGCCCATTCGCGAGTTGGTGCAACTGCCGACAAAAACGACATCGACCGGTGTCCCCAGTATCGGCCGGCCGCTTTCCAGGCCCATATAGTCCAGGGCCCGGCGAAAACTGCCGTCGCCGGTATTCGCAGGGATCTCGCCGGTGACAGGGATGACCATTCCGGGATTGGTGCCGAAAGTCACCATCGGTTGCAGCGTTGCGGCATCGATGCTGCATTCCTTGTCGAACACGGCATCCGGATCCGAGGGCAGCGTTTGCCAGCGTGCCAGTGCTTCCTGCCAGGCTGCTCCTTTCGGTACGGCGGCTCTTCCGGCGAGATAATCGTAGGTGGTGTCATCCGGTGCAATCATGCCGGCGCGGGCGCCGGCTTCGATGCTCATGTTGCAGATGGTCATGCGTTGTTCCATGTCCAGGCTGCCGATGGTATCGCCGCGATACTCGATGACGTGGCCCACACCACCGTCGACGCCAATCCGGCCAATGATTGCCAGAATGATATCTTTGGCCGAAACGCCCGTCGGCAGGGTGCCGTTGACATTGATCGCGAGCGTCTTTGGCCGGCGCTGCAACAGGCACTGGGTTGCCAGTACGTGTCCGACTTCTGTCGTTCCTATGCCAAAGGACAGCGCACCGAAGGCACCGTGGGTGCTGGTATGGCTGTCTCCGCAGACCACGGTTTTGCCCGGCTGGGTAGCACCCAGTTCCGGGCCGATGACGTGTACGATGCCGCGCTCGTCGCTGCCGAATCCATGCAGTTCCACGCCGAATTCACGGCAGTTACTGGCCAGTTGCCGGATCTGGGCTGCTGCTGCGGGTTCGGCGACCAGGTCCAGATCGCTGAGGCTGGCGACCGGAACGGTCGGCGTGGAGTGATCCATCGTCGCCAGCGTCAGGTCCGGCCGGCGAACGGTCAGACCGCGTTCCTTGAGCAGAGCGAAGGCCTGCGGTGTGGTGACCTCGTGGATCAGGTGCAGGTCGATAAACAATACTGCCGGGGTATCCGCGGTTTCGGGTACCACGATATGGTTATCCCAGACCTTCCGGAACAGTGATTTTCCGGCCATCAGGCGTCTACCGGCTCAAGCCAGCCCCACTGGTCGTCTGTTTGTCCGTTGAACAGTCCGAAAAAGGCATCCTGAATTTTTTTGGTGATTACGCCCCGGCTGCCGGAACCGATCACGATCCGGTCGACCGAGCGCACCGGCGTCACTTCCGCTGCGGTGCCGGTCAGGAAAATTTCGTCAGCGATATACAGCGCCTCTCTTGCGATGGATCCTTCAACGATCTCCATTCCCATATCAGCAGCCAGTTTCATCACGCTGTCTCGCGTAATGCCGGTCAGAATTGCCGCGGTCGATGGTGGCGTGTGAATTATTCCGTCGCGAACCATGAACAGGTTTTCACCGGCTCCCTCGCTGACCGTTCCGTCGCTGGCCAGCGCAATTCCTTCGGCAAAACCGCGATCGCGCGCTTCCATGCTGACCAGCGTACTGGACAGGTAATTCCCGCCTGCTTTTGCCAGTGCGGGGATGGTGTTCGGTGCCACCCGCTGCCAGGACGATATGCAGACATCGACGCCATTTTTCAGCCCGTCGTCTCCCAGGTATGCACCCCATTCCCAGGCTGCAATGGTCAGGTCGACAGGGTGATCGGGCGGGGGAGCAAGACCGATATCGCCGTACCCCCGAAAGGCAATCGGGCGGATGTACGCACCATTCGTCAGCCGGTTTTCTGTAACGATCGATTTGCAGGCCGCATTGATCTGGTCGGCGGAAAACGGGATTTCAATGCGATGAATTTTCGCCGAGTCGAGAAGACGCCGGGTGTGATCCTGCAGACGGAATACCCTTGAGCCGGATGGGGTGGCGTAGACCCGGATGCCTTCGAATACCGAAGAGCCGTAGTGCAGCGCGTGCGTCAGCACATGTACCTGTGCCTGTTCCCAAGGCACGAGTTTGCCGTTGTGCCAGATCCATTCTGCTTTGTTCTGTGGCATGGGTACTCCTTCTCAGCTCGCGGCGATATTGTCTGTGTTTCGGGTTGCTTCCACCGCTTCGTGTCGGCATACCCGGTTGATTACTTCAAGATAGGCAAGGGCACTGGCCTCGACGATGTCGAGACTGACGCCATGCCCGCGATAACTGCGGCCATTATATTCGACAGTCACTATGACATCACCCTGAGAATCCTCGCCAATGGTGACACTGCGTACTTTGTAATGCTTGAGATCCATGCTGACTCCGGTCGCCGTTTCCAGCGCCAGGAAACAGGCTTCGACAGGGCCGTCGCCAACGGCCGACTCGTTGATACGCCTGTCGTCATCGTGTCGCAGCCGAATCGCTGCGCCCGAGATCGTCCCGGTACCCGAGGTGCTGTGGAGTTCTTCGATATGCCACGGACCATCGCTGGTGCCGTCAGCGCTGACGATAATCGATTCGATATCCGCATCGAACATGTCTTTCTTGCGATCGGCCAGCTTCTTGAATTCTTCAAAAGCCCGGTTGAGTTCCATTTCATCGATATCGAAACCCAGTTCCTGTACGCGTTCCCGGAAAGCGTGGCGGCCACTGTGCTTGCCCAGCACCAGGTTGGACCGGCTGATGCCAACATCCTCGGGGCGCATGATTTCGTAGGTCGAGGCGTGTTTGAGCATGCCATGCTGATGAATGCCGGCTTCATGCGCGAAGGCGTTCTCGCCGACGATTGCCTTGTTGCGCGGCACGTGCATGCCGGTAATGGAGCTGACCAGCCGGCTGGTCGGGTACAGCTTGCGGGTATCGATTGCGGTATCCACACCAAAGTACGGTGCCCGTGTCTTCAGTGCCATCACGACCTCTTCCAGCGAGCAGTTGCCGGCACGTTCGCCGATGCCGTTAATGGTGCATTCAATCTGCCTGGCGCCCGCACCGACAGCTGCCAGACTGTTGGCTACCGCCATTCCCAGATCGTCATGGCAATGAACGCTGAGCACGGCCCGGTCGATGCCGGGAACCTGATCGCAGAT
>JAJRXW010000182.1 GCA_024276095.1 Gammaproteobacteria bacterium | reverse complement strand
GCGCTTTATCCGGATAACCGGCGGTGATGTAGGGAACCAGCGCCACGTGGCCGCGCGGTTCCCGTATCGCTGCACTGATCCGCTCATGAGGCAAAACGCTCATGAAGACCGGCTCCCGGGCAGATCCTGCGGCAGGTTTTCGAGCGTCGGCATGTCCTTGTCACCGCGTCCCGACAAACCGATCAGTATCCGCCGGCCGGGATGGTCCTGCGCCCAGCGCTTCGCTCCGGCCAGCGCGTGCGCCGATTCCAGTGCCGGCAGTATGCCCTCCAGTGCACAGCACTCCCGGAGCGCCGCCAGCGCCTCGTCATCGGTGGCGGTGGTATAGGTGACCCTGCCAATGGCCTGCAACAGGGCATGCTCGGGCCCCACGCCCGGATAGTCCAGGCCCGCTGAAACGGAGTGCGTCTCCTGTACCTGGCCCTGGTCATCGTGCAGCAGCATCGAATAACAACCGTGCAGTACACCCGGCCGGCCGGATGCCAGTGTCGCCGAATGGTCGCCAAGCCCCGGACCGCGCCCGCCGGCTTCAATGCCCATCAGGGCAACGGACTCGTCGGCCAGAAAACCGTGGAACAGCCCGATGGCGTTGGACCCGCCGCCTACACAGGCCACCGCGACATCCGGCAGGCCATCGGCAATATCGAGCATCTGGTGACGGGCTTCGCGGCCGATCACGGCCTGTAACTCGCGCACCAGGAAAGGGTAGGGATGCGGTCCGACCGCCGAACCCAGCAAATAGTAACTGCGATCCGGATCTGAAACCCAGTCGCGAAAAGCCTCATTGATCGCAGCCCGCAATGTCCGGTCACCGCTTTGCACGGCGACCACTTCTGCACCCAGCTGGTGCATGCGCTGTACATTGGGCGCCTGTCGCTCGATATCGACAGCGCCCATATAAATGACGCAGGGTACGCCCGCCCGTGCACAGGCTGCCGCGGTCGCGACACCATGCTGGCCGGCACCGGTTTCTGCGATCACGCGTTCGGCACCCAGCCTTCGCGCCAGTAACGCCTGGCCAAGTGCGTTGTTGATTTTATGCGCGCCGGTATGGGCGAGGTCTTCCCGCTTCAGATAGACCTGTGCCCCCCAGCACTTGCCAAGCCCCGTGGCGATGGTCAGCGAGGTCGGCCGGCCTACCCATTGTGTCAGTTCGTCGTGAAACTCCTGGAGAAACGCCGGATCGTGTAAATACCGGTCGATACCCTGCTGCAAACGCTCGAGCGCAGGAATCAGGGTTTCAGGTGCGTAACAGCCGCCGAAAGGACCGAATCGACCGCTGTCATCGGGCAGCTCTCCCCTGAGCAGGCGTTCCAGCAGATCTTTTTTCTCTGCTGCTGTGATTTCAGTTTCCATTCGCACTCTCTGCCTCTCGCACCGCCCGGACAAAAGCGGCAATCCTGGCGGGATCCTTGTAGCCCCGGCGCTGTTCGACGCCACTGCTGACATCCACGCCCCATGGCCTGACCTGCCTGATTGCGTCGCCGATATTATCCGAATCCAGTCCACCGGCAAGTATGATGCGGTGTTTCTTTGCCAGTTCAGCGGCTCTGCCCCAATCGGCGCGCTGCCCCACGCCGCTTTGCTCCGCCTCGAACAGGATGATCTGCCCGGCGTTCGCAAGGTTTTTCTCCAGACAGGTTTTATCCGGGGCCCCGGCATCCGGATTCGCCGTGTCACGGTAAACGGGGATGCACCGGGCGGCGGATTGCAGCTCGATGGCGGCGAAATCCTCAGCATCGGTCTGTAACCAGTCCGGCCTGAACAGCGTCTCAACCTCGGCCCATTGTGCCGCCGTCGGATGACGCATCACCGCGACCCGCGCAATTCCCGGCGGTATGGCCCCGGCCAGTGCGGTCGCCTGCGCCACGGTCACCTGGCGCGGTGACTCGGCGAATACGAATCCAATGGCATCCGCGCCTGCTTCGATCGCGCTGTCGATGGCTGTCGCCGTCATCAGCCCGCATATTTTCACCATGACATGCATCAGCGTGCAGCCACAGCCCGGCGGCCGGCAGCGATCAGTTCCTGCAGTGTGGCGGCCGGGTCCGGAGCACGCATCAGGCTGGTGCCGACCAGTGCCAGCCGGTAACCCGCTGCCGCAAGCAACGCTACCTGCTCTTTCGATGTCACGCCGCTTTCTGCAACCCAGGGCATTTCTGCCGGTAATTCTGCCGCCAGCCCGGTAAACCGCGAGAAGTTCACCTCGAGTGTGCGCAAGTCCCGGCAATTGAGCCCCAGCAGCATCCTGCAGCGGCCCTCCTCGAACACGGCTCCCGCCCGGCTCATCAGCGAGGCACAGCGCTCGATATCGCGACTGTCGAAGGCCTCCATCAGAACGAACATTCCCAGTTCCAGTGCGCTGCGCAGCATGTCGAAAAGCGTCTTGTCGTCCAGCATCGCGGCAATCAGGAGCACCCCCGAGGCACCCGCCATTCTCGCCTCGAGCACCTGGTATCGGTCAACGAGAAAATCCTTGCGCATTACCGGAACTGCCGGGCGCAGTGCCGATACCTGTTCGAGATCATCCAGGCCGCCGCCAAAAGCGGTCGGCTCGGTCAGCACCGACAGGGCAGCGGCGCCACCGCTGAAATAGCCGCCGGCCTGGCGAACCGGGCTCATGGCAGCATCGGCCAGGCTGCCGGCCGATGGCGATTGTTTCTTGATTTCGGCGATGATATCGAAGCCCGGCCCGGACAGCTGCAACGGCAAAGCCGGCGGACACGCCTGCAGGCCGGCCAGCAGATCCTTCTCGCAGCGGCGAGCCTGTGCCTGTCGCAACCGGCGGTGGCTGTGCGCCGCCATGCCGGCAAGAAAGTCTGATTCCGCCCTGCTACCCGGTTTGCCGTTCATCAGCTTCGAGCCGGGACGAAAAATCACGCAGCTTGTGCAACAGACTTTTTCCGTTTCCGGACTCCAGCCCTTCCACGGCCTGTGCAATACCGTCATCCAGGGAAATGGCCCGCCCGGTGAGTTCCAGGACCAGGCCGGCACCCAGTACCAGCGCATCCCGGTGCGGCCCCTGGTCTTCACCCGCCAGTACCGCCTCCAGTGCGGCAGCGTTGAACGCTGCATCGCCGCCGGCCAGGTCCTCCGGAGAACATTTCCTGATGCCGAAATCGGACGGATCGCGGCGCTTTTCCTGAATCTGGCCCCGGCTGACATCGAACAGGTAGAACGGGCCTGCCGGGGTTGGCTCATCCCAGCCGGGCTCGCCGTGCACTACGAATGCGCGCTGTATTCCCATGCCCGCCAGCGCGTCGGCCATCAGCCGCGCCGTGGGCAGATCGAAGGCACCGACCAGCAAAAACGGCGGGGCGGCCGGATTGGCCAGCGGGCCCAGAATATTGAACACCGTGCGTACTCCCAGGGCACCCCGCACCGGCGCAACGGCTTTCATGGCCGGATGGAACCACGGCGCAAACAGGAAAGAAAAATTGCACTGCTCAAGGCAGGCCAGCGCCACTTCGGGGTTTTTCGGGAACGGCACACGCAGTGCCTCGAGTACATCGGCACTACCGGACCGG
>JAJRXW010000181.1 GCA_024276095.1 Gammaproteobacteria bacterium | reverse complement strand
TCAGCGAAATCTCGTCTTCAGGAATGCGCGCCCATACGCCAAGCCGTACCAGAATATCTTTCGAGAGGTGCGTCAGGGCAATATCGCGGCCATCGACAGGCGGATCTGCAAGCACTTCGGCCGAAAACTTTTCAACCACAACAGCACTCAGGCCGGTGTCCGCCAGCGAACGCGCAAAGCTCAAACCAGCCGGCCCGGCTCCGATAACAATGACATCAGTATTCATAACACAGGTCTCCAACTTGTGCGGTTGCCGTTGCCGCAGGGCAAAAGCTGTCAAACCGTCTCCACAACCCCGGCAGACCTTACTATGATTACCATTCCGGAATAGTCAATAGGTAGTTTTGCTGTCCGTCGGGGCGCTGCCAACGATGCGGAGAGCCCGGCGCAAAGCACCGTGCTACAAGCTTTTCAGCTTCTCGTCGATGGTTGTCTCCACCCACCTGACGTAGTCGGGGTGCTCGGACATGCCCTTGTCGGCAAATATATAGTTCAGTCCCCGCAAATCCTGCCGGATATGAGCCTGCAACCCGTGGCTGGCGACGGCTATGGCGACAATAATCACCTGCTGGTCTTTTCTTCCCGCCGCCTGGACCCAGCGGCGCAGTTTTCTGACATTGGACTGCCGTACCGGCGGCAGGGCATCGTCCTGGAGGTTGACGATCCGGACGTCGTGAAATTCCCGCTTGTCCCGAATCCGGTCGGCGTGGACACGCATAATCTCCAGGTTCGCCTTGTTGTCCTCAACATCCTCCGGGCCGTGCCCAACCAGGATCAGCACTTCATTGGCAGGGTGTGTACTGACCTCCTTCGCGTGGTCATAGAGGATTCCGGTTGCCAGCGGATGACCGCCCAATTGCTCCGCCATCAGCAGGCGGGCGCCGGTACTCACCCGGTCGACATCCAGGTAGGCTGATTCTGCCTGCATCCCGAATATATAGGCCCACTGACGGCTGAGACTGTTGTACGGCGTGAACCCGGTAGTCTGTACCAGGATAATTTGCTCGGCGCCGTGAGCAACGAGATCGTCCACTGCCGACTGCAGGTGGGCAGAGCTCATCATCGCCATGCCGAAACCGATGGCCGTTGGCCAGCGGGCAGCCAGCGGCATCATCGCTTTTCGAAGCCGGCCGTCACTGTTCTCGCCAACTCCGTGGGTCAGCACCAGGACACCGGTTTTGCCGGACAGGCCGGGATCGCTGACGTACCACTCATAGTTCGGCCCCATACCGGCCATGTTCATGCCGATTTCCCGATCCGTCATGCCCCGGTACAGCGCCAACTTGGAACGCAGTGCCGCCAGGGTCTGCTCGCCGAGATCATGACGGACCTCATAACTGTCCAGCCGGCGGCCGGTTTCATCCATGTCCGGGACCGCATCATGCCGATGTGACTGCTGCGCCTGTACCGGCCAGGAAAACATCAGGCACATGGAAATCAGCAGGTACACTGCGTTCTGAACCGGGGAGTTCTGAATCAGGCCGCGTGGCGATGGAAATGTAGCTGGCTTCATCGGTTAACTCTGCTGCAAAGGCGGCAGCGAATCTGCCGGGGTTGCCGTTAGTTTGCCATCGTGTATATAGACGATGCGATCAGCGATATCGAGCATGCCATGATCATGGGTGACCATCAACGCAGCGACGTCATGCTCATGACAGCTGCGAACCAGCAGCTCGATAATCTGCCTGCCTCGCGTATGGTCCAGCATGGATGTCGGCTCATCGAGCAACAGCAGCTGTGGCTGTGACATGAACGCCCGGGCGATCCCCACGCGCTGGCGTTCACCACCGGAAAGCTGGTCGGGCCGCCGATCGATACGATGACTCATATCGACTTCCCCGAGCAGTTCCAGCGCTCTTTTGCGGTCTTGGGCAGCGGGCCTTCGACCGCGCAGATGCACCATCAGCAGCAACTGGTCCAGAGCCGTCAGCGAGGGAACCAGGTTGGACTGCTGGAAAACGAAACCCAGCCGTTCCCTGCGAACCCGGGTCAGCGCCTCCGGTTCCAGATCGGAGATTACTGTGTCACCCACCGAAATCCGGCCGCTGGTGGGTTGACGCAGGCCGCCGCAGACCGCCAGCAGGCTCGACTTGCCGGCCCCTGAAGGACCCGCTACCGCCAGCAGTTCTGCCGGCCCGACCTGCAGTGAAACCCGGTCGAGAGCGGTCACTCGCTGGTCACCGTCACCGAGAAACAAAGAAACTTCCGCTGCGACCAGGCTCATCGCTCACGCCCCAGGGCAATGATCGGGTCGATTCGGGTAATCATATGAATGGACAATATCCCGCCCACCAGGCCCGTGGCCATCAGGATTACCGCCGACAGCAAAACCGTATTCATTTCCAGCATGAAAGGAATCCCGGACGGCATTACCCACAACCGGCCAAACAGGTAGCCCACGAGGACCCCGATAGTGGTCGATACCAGCAACAGAATCGCTGCCTGTGCGATTGCATCTTTAAGAAGATATGCGTTCGATGCACCAAGCGCCTTGACCAGCCCGATTTCCTGCGTGCGCTGAATCGTCCAGATAGTAAAAAAGGCGCCAATGACCACGGCCGAGATGATGACCAGAAAGGCCTGGATCGCGGTCACGGAGTACAGTTCTTCGATATATCCCGTCGACGCCCGGTAGGAATCCTCAACAGTCATGGTCACCGTGCCAAGATCCTCGTCTATCGTCTGGATATCGACACCGTCATCGAGCTGCAGGGCGATCACACTGGCAAAATCGAACAGCACCGCCGGCAGCTTTTCGCCCGGTTCCGGGCCGCCCGGAGGGCCATAGGTCGCTTCCTGCCACTTGCGCAGCGACGCAAACACGATCGGCACATGGGCAATATTCGCGTCGCCACTGATGCCGATCACTTTCAGCTCCGTCAATACCCGGTCCAGGGTAATGGTGTCGCCGATGTTCAGTCCTTTATCGACCAGTGTCGACGAAATGATGACACCGTTATCGATGCCGCCAAGCTGATCGCCGGCTGTTACCTCAGGCTCCAGGAAAGAGCCGGGCTCGATGCCCCAAAGCACGATCTCCAGAGGTTCGTCCCGATTGGAACGGCTGCTGAACATGGTATGCCCCAGGGGCTGCACTGACCGCACACCGGGATAACCGGACCAGCCACTCCACATCTCGCGATCGACCATGCTGTTTCGGTAGTTGGGCTGATCGTCGTACTCGAAAGCGATGTGCGAAGCCGGAAAAGTCATCAGTGCAGAGATATTGTTCTTGATCAGGCCGGCGGAGAGTCCGCCCAGCAAAGTGACCAGCAAGGCCACCAACGCGATGACCAGCCCCATCAGCAGGAACCGGCCTTTGGCAAACTTCAGGTCTCGAATCGCGATAAACATTCAGGACTCTCCGAGCAACGGGAATGAAAAATCCGGGTGCTGCATATTCGCTGTTTAAGAACCGGCGGAAGCAGGACTTCCATGCCCGGGTTTCACTGCAATCACCCCGGCATGATGACGAGCCCGTGTTTCATCGGATCCATCCCGACCGAAAAACCCGGCCTCCTCGACTGCCAGCCCAACGCGGTGACACTCCCTGGCCAGAATATCCGCATCCAGCGGATTCAGATAGGACAGCATGCCGTGGGGCACACTGCCGCTTTCCAGTAAAGCGCCGATATCGTCGATAAAGCCCGGCCATTCCTCGCCCAGCTCTTTTTTCCTTTCATACTCCGGCACGATAGCCTGCCAGAAGCCGGTATAGGGCGTATCGGCGACAAGGTACAGCTTTCCGCCCGGCCTGAGCCAGCGATACATTTTCTCCAGGCTGGTTCGTATTTCCTGCCCACGCAGAAAATGCAGCACTCTGGCGCACAAGATTGCCCCAAATCGCTCGTCCGGAAACTCTGTATCCGGCAATGCGCCAACGCTGGTACTCAGCCTGCCGCGCAGATTCGGCGGTATCTCCCGGACAAGAATATTCACGTGGCCCGCATCCATATCGCAGGCATGTACGCAGGCGCCTTCCTGCAAAGCGGCTATCGTTGCAACGCCATACGCGCAGCCCATATCGAGCACTTCGGCTGACAAATTTGCTGCCTCGGATACAAACTGACGCGAAAACAGGTCCAGCGATTCCGACATAAAGCCGCGGTGATTCAGTGTCGGAATCAGCCCCTTGATAAAGGGCGCGGGTCGTTGTGGCGATTTCGAGGTCATTGTCTGGCTTGCTGTGGGCTGCGTTTTTCGATGTTTGAGTGCTGTTTGAAAACCGGATCGCATCGCTAACCGGTCACCGAATAGCTTATCATTGAGTCATGGTGTGATCCTGCAGTAAATGATCGTGCAAGGGAAATGGGGGGGGGAGTGCGCTTGTTACGTCTTGCAGCATATCTGACTGGCGGCCTGCTAAGCCTGGCCATTGTCATGCTGGCGATCGCCGCATGGGTTTACCGCGATATCCCGGCAGAAGTACTGGAAGCGCGATATGCAGCACCCTCTTCCCTGTTTATCAACCTGGAAGGCGTGCGGATGCATTTTCAGGATCAGGGGACCGGTCAGCCAATCGTCCTGATACACGGGGAGATGGACAGCCTGTTCGCATGGAACCCGTGGGTGCGGCAACTGCAGAAATCTTTTCGTCTGCTGCGCTTCGACCTGCCCGGGCATGGTTTGACAGGGCCCGATCCGGGCGGGGACTACAGCATTGCGCGCTCCGTGGATTTGCTGGAGCGATTTGCCGCCGCCCGGCAACTGAACCGGTTCTCCATTGCAGCGACGTCATCCGGCGCAACGATCGCGGTTCACTATGCTGCGCTGCATCCCGATCAGATCGTAAGACTGGTCCTGCTCAATCCGGAACTGCCGGATGCCAAAGGACACCACAGCGTTACAGAAGTCGGCTGGATGATGAACCTGTTCAGGTGGATAACGCCGCGCAGCCTGACTGAATACGTACTTCGACATGGTTTCGGGAACGCCGAACTTGTCACCGACGCACTCGTTAACCGCTGGCACGACTTCTGGCTGCGCGATGGACAACGCGGCGCAATAATCGAGCGGCTGCACCAGCACGATACCTCCGGCATAGCAGAGGCCATCGCCCGGATAACAGCTCCCGCACTGATTATCTGGGGCGGGAAAACACCTTCCCGGCCAATTGAAATTGCCGGAGACTTTGTCGAACTATTCAATGACAGCGCGAAAGTCGATCTTATTATCTATCCTGAAGCCGGAGACCTGATCGTCCTGGAGGCCCCTGACGCCACTGCGCAGGATGCGCTGGAATTTTTTCGACAACCGGCCGGCCCTGAATGAAAAGCAGGCCGCACATGACCGGGACTTTCCTGTCATAACGACCAACACATGAACGCAGGCCGACCCGATAAGGGCAATTCCCTATATTTTGCAACCGGAGCATACTTTATACTCGTACGGCGTATTGTCTCTTTCAATGAGTTAAGAGCATGTAATCACACTCTATGCCCGGAAGAAAAGCGAAGACGATCAATACGGCCGGCATGAATTCAGTCAGGGCCAAGCGGCGCTGCAGCTGCTGCGTACTCGGCAGACGTTGTCTGCCGGCCGACCTGACGGAAGAGCAGACTCTTTATTTCGAAAACACGATCACGCGATCGAAATCGCTGGAACTGGGTGATCATCTGTTCAGGGTCGGCGACACTTTTCAGTCGATTTATGCCATCCACAGCGGCTGCTTCAAGAGCTATACCATTGACCAGGAAGGCAGGTAACACGTTCTTAATTTTCACTTTCCGGGCGAGCTGATCGGTATCGATGCCATCTACAAGGAAGTTCACTCAGCCAGCGCCACCGCATTGAGCGATAGTTCCGTTTGTCAGCTGCCTTATAACGCGATCAAGAAAATATCCCTGGAAATTCCGGAACTGCACTCGCAGCTGCTGCGGCTCATGAGCCGCGAAATATTTTTCGTAACGACGATTTCCGGCGATTTCACCGCCGAAGAACGTATGGCCGCTTTCCTGGTAATGGTATCCGGCAGGCTTCGCACCCACGGCCAGTCCACCGCCATGCTGCACCTGGCAATGTCCCGTCAGGATATTGCCAACTACATGCGCATGGCGACTGAAACGGTCAGCCGGGTACTGGCCCGCTTCCAGAGCAGCGGCCTGCTGGAGGCCGACCGGAAAGAAATCGTTATTCGCGATACCGTCGGGCTGTGCGAAGTTGCCCAGTGCATGAACCCTTACGCCCGCTAGATTACCAGCAGCCGGACCGCGTCACTGACACGCATGCGCGGCACGACAGCGAAAATGCGCAGCATGTTATGCTGCGCCATGTGAGCAAACTCTTCGCAACTCTATTGCTGACCGTCTCTGCTGCGCTTTTCATCGCCATGAGCGCGCTGGCCGGCCCCGGCATCAAAGCCTCTGCCGGAAATACCAGTCAGAAAAAGGATACCGCCGCTGTCAGCCGTGAATCGAACCTCAGCCTGCGCATCTATGAGCTTTTCGACTACCTCGGGACCGACTACGGGCTGCCCGAGAACGCGTACGCGATGGATGTAGTCGCCACTTTTGAGGAATGCGACGACGGCAGCAGGTATGTCACTGCCATGAACATCGGCGGCTGGATTTATCGTCTCGACAGCAATTGCGAAAACCGCCGCTACCGGGGGGCGATCTCTGTCGATATGGGCGAGCCGATCGAGCGTACGGTACACGACAGCACGGTATGGACTACCTCGGTACCTGCAGCCGGCGGGAGGAGAAGTGCAAAAGCAACGGTAATCTGCAATGCAAGCAGCTGGAACTGCACCACAAACTTCGCACCGTCAGCGCCGGAAGTGCCTGACAGCACAAAACGAACCGAAGAAGACGGCAATGATTAAGCGTACACCGGACGACTGTTTCTCCGGACTGCCCGAATACCATTTCCAGCCCCATTATCTGAATATCCCGGATACCCGATTCGGGACACTCCGCATGCACTACCTCGACGAGGGCTGTCGATCGGGGAAAATTGTTTTGCTGATGCATGGCCAGGGATGCTGGTCCTACCTGTTCCGCAACATGATCCCCGAACTCGTCGACGCGGGTTTTCGAGTGATCGCGCCCGACTACATCGGATTCGGACGCTCCGACAAACTGATCGATCCCGAGGACTATTCCTTTCAGAATCATGTCGACTGGCTGACCAGTTTCATGAAGATCATGCAGTTCGCGGACATCACGGCATACATGTTCGACTGGGGCGGCTATTTCGGATTGCGCATCGCGGCGGAACATCCCGAGTATTTTGGCCGCATCGTGCTGACCAATACACAACTCCCAAAAGGCGATACACAGGGTGCGGAATGGTTTATCAACTGGCGCACGCAGCAATTCAGCCTGCCGAAATTTCCGCAGGGCGAAATGGTCAATGAAGGCGTCACCCGGAAGCTTGCGCCGGAAATAATCGCTGCCTTTGACGCCCCCTATCCCGATGAATCCTTCAAGGCCGCACCGCGGCGGTTTCCGATGATACTGCCCATTACACCGGACGATCCGGCAGCGCCGGCCAATCAGGCGGCGTGGCAGACGCTGGGAAAATGGGAAAAACCGGTGCTGACTTTATTCACCAGCAGCTTCGCCGGAACCGCAATGGGGCCGGAGAGTATTCAGGATCACCTGCCGGGGGCCCGCGGCCAGGCACATGCGTTGCTGGATAACACGTCTTTCTACGCTGTCGAAGATGCGCCGGTGGAAATCGCCCGGCATATTATTCAATTCGCCGGCAGCTAGCCGAAATACAGTACAGGCCGCACGACCGGCCGGAATTCCTCAGCCCGGGGAACAACTGTCGCTAGATACCCAGTTTCCCAAGCGCATCCACGATTTCGCTCAGCGCCATGGAGAGCCTGGGATGCTCCGACTTGAACTTGACCGCCACAGCCTCCAGCTGGGCCGTTGCGTTTGCCCGCTCGTCGAGTTCCGGCTTACTCTTGCTGATGATTTCCTGAATATCGCCCATCAACTGCTGCAACAACGCCCGGGAACTGCCGTCGATAGAGTCCATGGCACTCAACTCTTCATGGAGGTCCGCGAGGGTCTTTTGTAGCTGCTCTTTATCCATATCGCCTAGTTTCCCTGTTTATCGTCAGTTTGGCCAGCCCGGCGGCACAGCCACCGTACGCCCGCCATTCAGCAGTTACAGACAAGCGCGCCGGGCGGGGAAACGTCAATCGTGGAATGCCCGCATGCCCCGGTCAGGCTGTATATGCAACTCTGGAATCGAGGCGCTTTGGTTGTCGATTTCGGATCAGGGAGGCAGTGAAATGATTACCGTAGACGAAGTCATGTCGGTTAAACCTGTCACGCTGGCGCCGACCGACTCACTCGCGGATGCACAAACACTGATGGAACAGCGGCATATCCGTCATATTCCGATTCTGGATGACGGCGGTACGCTGGTTGGCCTCGTCACGCATCGCGACGTACTTGCAGCCTCGGGTTCAACGCTGACGCCACAGGGCAACACGCAGAACCCCGGCGATGTGCTGATTTCGGATTTCATGACCAGGGACGTGGCCTCCGTGGACAGGGGCGCAGGTCTTCGCCAGGCAGCCATTTATCTTCAGCAGCACAAGTACGGCTGCCTGCTGGTCACCCGCAAAGGCAGGCTTGAAGGCATTGTTACCGACAGCGATTTTGTTGCCGTTGCGATCAATCTGCTTGAGCAAATCGAAACTACCGAGCCCGTCTCCATCGAGCCCTGACCGGCCTGCAGCCCCGCCCGCATCGCCGGGACAGCGGGTACGGCCTCAGGCGTGTTCTACCGGAATAGCCGTCGTGAACTTCAGCTCCTCCATTGAGAAGCTGGAACTGATATCAGAGAACTCCACGACTTCGATCAGCCGTTTATACACGGAATCGTAGCCCTCGATACTCGGCACCACGACACGAAGCAGATAGTCAATACTGCCGCTGAGTCGATGTGCCTCGACGATTTCCGGTATCTTGGCGATAGCCAGGCGGAAATTTTCCAGCCACTCTTTCGAATGCCGGTTGGTGCGAACCGAGACAAACACGGACACACCGACATTCATTTTGTCGCGGTCGAGCAGCGCCACCCGCGACCGGATATAACCGTCGCGGTCAAGACGCTGGATCCGTCGCCAGCAAGGCGTCGTCGTCAGGCCAACCTGCTCCGCGATCTCGCTCGCGGTGCACATTGCATTGCTTTGCAGCAACTGCAGTATTTTTCGGTCTTTCTCGTCCATAGAAGGATATTGCTCAGTTACCGTACATTGTGTCTCTTGTTGCCCTAAGATGCCAAATCAATGGAAAATATTCAACATTAGCGCCCGGATGAAGCGCCGCGGCGCCTGTAAAGCCTGCAAGCAGGGCCGTAGTGTATTCTCGACAGCAGCACATCATGCCCTCAGGAGCCTCTCTGCCAGTGAACATCAAAATATTTTCCGTCGGCGGCACCATAGACAAGGTCTATTTCGACCGGTTGAGTGAGTACCAGGTCGGATCGCCCAGTGTGCGCAACATTCTCGATGGCCTGCCGACTGCTTTTTCCTATGAAATCGAGTCGATACTCCGGAAGGACAGCCTGGACCTTGACGAGCAGGACAGGGACCGAATTTTCGACATCCTGGCGAAAGAGCCCTGCCGGAGAATTATTGTCACCCACGGCACCGACACCATGATCGAGACGGCACGTTGCCTGCTCGAAATTCCGGATAAATGTATCGTCCTGACGGGCGCCATGGAGCCCGCCAGCTTTCAGTCCAGTGATGCGGTTTTCAATATCGGTTTTGCGGCAGGCGCCGTATCAACACTCGATAACGGCGTCTACATCGCCATGGGCGGAAGAGTATTCGACCCGCTCAAATGCAGAAAGAACAGACAGCTTGGCCGGTTCGAACCGGCATAACGCGGAACAGCCTGACGATTCCCGCAATATTCAGGAGCCTGGCTGGCAGGAGAATGCTATCTGCGCCTATAATCATTGCCCGTTTTCCTGCTCTTTTATCACCGCGAAGAGCTCACTCTATCGGGCCTGCTCACTATGAAAAAAATCGTGATTGATCTCGATGGCACCCTGACAGTCGGCGATACCCGGGACTACAGGAACGTCAGGCCGAATGCCGATGTCGTCAGCGCGCTGCGTCGCTATCGGGAACAGGGCTTCGAAATCGTGATCGCGACCAGTCGCAACATGCGAACCTACGAGGGCAATGTAGGCAAGATCAATGTACATACCCTGCCGGTGATCCTGGAATGGCTCGAACGTCACCGGATTCCGTACGACGAAGTGCTGGTGGGCAAGCCATGGTGCGGCTTCGACGGCTTCTATGTGGATGACAAAACGATCAGACCGTCCGAGTTTACGGCCCTGAGCCATGAGGAAATCCGTGACCTGCTGGCCGCAGAAAGCAGTGGAGCCAAAACTTGATCGTCATTACTTCCGCGTCTTATATAGACCAGGAGTTCGGGTCCGAGTTTGGCCAGATACCGCCGGCATTCCTGCCCGTTGGCAACAAGCGCCTGTATAACTACCAGATCGACTGCCTCCCGGCAGATGAACGTATCGTTCTTACCCTCCCTGATTCTTTTACGATCTCAGGCTATGATCGTGAAATTCTCGACACGCTGCCGATTGAAATCCTGCCTGTACCGGACAAACTGTCTCTCGGTGAATCAGTGGTATGTGCAATCAACCTGTCCGGGCACCCGCCCGACGAACCACTGAAAATACTTCATGGCGACACACTCATCAGCGATTTACCCGGCGACCGGCTCGACGTTGTTACTTTAAGCCAGGTTGACGGCGCGTATAACTGGGCAATTTACAATGAGTCCGGCGAGGATTTTGTAACCCAGCTCGAAGACAGTCCGATGGTCGGTCGCGTCAGGATCGCCAACGGTTACTTTGCATTTGCACGGTCGGGTGATTTCATCCGCTCGGTGATCAGGTCGGACGGCAATTTCATTCGGGCAGTCAATGATTACGCACGTGAAAAGGGCCTGACTGCCGTCGAAACGTCGGGATGGCTGGACTTCGGCCACCTGCATACTTTTTATCGCTCCAAGGCCCGGATGACGACGCAGCGGGCATTCAATACCCTGCAGATCGGCCCCAGGACGGTGCGCAAGAGCAGCTCGGATACAGAAAAGATGCAGGCGGAATACAACTGGTTTCGCTCTTTGCCGGACGACCTCAGGCTGTTCACTCCGCAGGTAATCCGTGAGCTGAACGGCAACGATGTCCCCGGGAATGTCCCAGGGAATATCTCCGGGGATGCCCCTGGGAATGCCGCCGGAAATGTCCCTGGGTATGAAATCGAGTACATGTACCTGTCGTCGCTGAGTGAACTCTATGTCTTCGGATTGCTGCCCCGTTTTGTCTGGCGGACAATTCTCCAGGCATGTTTCGACTTTCTCAGCGCCTGCCGGATACATCGGCCTGACCAGCGGCAGGAAAACGATTCCTCTTCATTGTTCCTCCACAAAACCAGGGAACGGCTCCGGGTCTTTCACCGGCAAAGCGGCATCGACGCAGAGCGCGGCTGGACGGTCAACGGACGCTCCACACCGGGATTGGCTGAAATTGCCGAGCTGACAGGGCAGCTCATAGCAGACAACCGAAGTGAAAATGACTGCGTGATCCACGGCGATTTCTGCTTCAGCAATATTCTGTTCGATTTTCGAACGCAGTCCATTCGGGTCATCGATCCTCGCGGCCGGACTTTCTCCGGCCACTCATCCATATTCGGCGACCAGCGCTACGATCTCGCCAAGCTCGCCCATTCCGTACTCGGGCTGTACGATTTTATCGTGGCCGGTGTTGCAAAAACGAGCTCGGGCACCTACACAATGGACATCAGCCTGCCGGAAAGCCCAATCATAGACGACTGCCAGGAAATATTCGGCGCCATGGCACTGGAACATTCCGCCCTTGATCGAAACGTACTGTACGCGATGCAGGTGCAGCTTTTCCTGTCGATGATCCCCCTGCATGCAGACAGCCCCTCCAGGCAAACGGCGCTGCTGGCCAACGCGCTGCGACTGTTTACCGAACTGGATTGAGGCCGGCATGTTCGTAATTTCGATGGCAGGACTGAGCGCCCGTTTACTGAAGGCAGGCTACACACAGCCAAAATACATGCTGCAGGCATTTGACGACACGCTGTTCGCCCATTCAGTCCGCAGCTTTCGCAGTTATTTCGATGACTCGCTGTTTCTGTTTATCACGCTCGACCACTGCGAATCGGTTGAGTTCGTGCGCTCGGAGTGCCGGAAACTGGGTATTGCCCGGTTTGAAATCGTTTGCCTCCCAAAGCCTACCAGGGGCCAGGCCGAAAGCGTCCATGCAGGGCTTTCGTCCTTCGGCATCGACGACAGCCCCATCACAATATTCAATATCGATACGGCCATTCCCGGTTTTCGGCAGCCGGACTTTATCAATGACTGCGATGGATACCTGGACGTATTTACCGGCTCGGGACTCAACTGGTCGTACGTCAGGGCTGCATCGCCGCACAGTAACCGTGTGATCCAGACGGCTGAAAAAGACCCCATTTCGAACCTGTGCAGCACAGGGCTGTATCACTTCAGGTCGGCCGCAGATTTCTGTTCGGTATTCGAAGACCAGCTCGCGGAGGGCCTCGAGCACCTGACCGGGCAGGAGCTTTATATTGCACCGCTCTACAATCGGCTGATTGACCGCGGGAAAGATATACGTTACCGGCTCATCGATGCCGGCAGCGTCATCTTCTTCGGTACACCCGCAGAGTATGAGGCCCTGCTGAAGAACACCGCGTCGATTCTGAACAATCGCAACAGGGGACTTTAGGCGGTCGTGGACAATTCGGACATCACAGTTGTCGTACAAGGGCCGGTAGGCGCCCTGCCCGGCAGGTCACAGGAAGAGGGTATTACGGCCCGGTGTACCCGGAGCATACGGGAATGTCTTCCGGGAGCAACAATCATCCTGTCGACATGGGAAAACCAGACGCTCGATGGCCTCCAGTTCGACGAGCTGGTGATCAATGACGATCCCGGACCGAACATTGTGGGCTACACGGCCAATGGCGATCCGTCCGTTGAGAATACCAACCGACAGATTGTGACAACCGTCGGTGGACTGAAACGCGTCAGGACAAGCCATGCGATGAAACTGCGGGCTGACAATTTTCTTACCGGCACAGGCTTCAAGCAACTGCAGACCATGTATACAAAAAGATGCCCCGAGCTGCGATTGCTCCGTGAGCGCGTAGTTGTCAGCAACACATTCTCCAGGCGCTATTACCGCGGACTTCCCGTCGCCTTCTTTTTCTGCGATTTCTTCTATTTTGGACTCCTCGAAGATCTGCTGGGCATATGGGATATCCCTCTCTTCGAGGACCTGCCGTTCAACCCGGAACTGGCGGGCATACC
>JAJRXW010000180.1 GCA_024276095.1 Gammaproteobacteria bacterium | reverse complement strand
CGAGCCTGTCGCCTTTGAGGACGGGCTGCAGGGCAGGATCCGCCAGCGCATCGAATCGGAGGTCGGAGATATCCTGATCCGGCGCAGAAACGGCCTGATCGCCTATCATCTCGCGGTGGTCGTCGATGACCATGAGCAGGGCATGACGGAGATCGTCCGTGGCGTTGACCTGCTCGGCGTCACACCCGTGCAGATTTTCCTGCAGCGGGTACTGGGATTCACCACGCCTGCCTACATGCACTTTCCGATCGCGGTGAATGCCGACGGGAA
Organism: Gammaproteobacteria bacterium; assembly: GCA_024276095.1. Lineage (GTDB taxonomy): Bacteria > Pseudomonadota > Gammaproteobacteria > Steroidobacterales > JAJRUG01. Next base: position 5,071 of record JAJRXW010000180.1, on the reverse strand, counting down.
AAAACTGAGCAAGCAAACAGGGGCTCCGGCAGTCGACAATACACACCCGGTACGCAATCTGCTCCAGTGCCTGACATTTCTCGACCAGGATCCACCGGCCTCGCTGGCGACCGGCTCCGTCGCGGACATCTGGGAATGGGCACGCGAAAACTGGCACCCGGAAAGACTGCGCGGGCGGCACGATCTGGCTGCGCCCAGAGAATATTTCTGATCCAATAATTTACATTAGATATATATAATATCTAGTTGTTTTTTAACCAATTAAAAGCTTTATGCGACTGCAGCGAACTTCCGCAGGCCGATTGCTGTCGAACACAGTATCGCGGCACTGCTGCGCGGCGAATATCGATCAGCAGTGCCATAACACACAGAGACCTACCACACTTTGAGTTTATAGAAATGAAACAGACAAGATTGATCAGAAAATACGTTAACCGGCGACTCTACGATACCGTGCAGAGCCGTTATGTGAATCTGGACGACCTGCGTAAGCTGATCGAGCAGGGAATCGATATTCAGGTCATGGATCAGGCCAGTGACAAGGACATCTCTACGACCGTCCTTTTGCAGATCATTTGTGAAACGCAGCGCTCCAACACCGCCTTGCTGACCGCAGATTTCCTGATGGATCTGATCAGATCGGCAGCCGGGGACACCGACCCGGAGTTCCCGGAAAGGCTGTGCACAGCACTTCGCGCTGCCCTGCACGACAGCGGCCCCGTTGCTGCCACACTGGACGCCTAGGCCTGGGCCGGCACCAGGCCGACGCAAAAGCCGATAGCCTGATCGGGATGGTTATCCCGGTCAGGCTGCTGCGTTGTCCTCGATATCGCGCATGCTGAGGCGCACCCGGCCCTGCCGGTCTACCTCAAGCACCTTGACACGAACGATGTCGCCTTCGCTGAGCTTGTCGCTGACACGCTCGACGCGCTCTTCGCATATCTGGGAGATGTGAACCAGCCCGTCTTTGCCCGGCAGAATCGTGACGAAAGCGCCGAAATCCATCAAACGGGCAACACGCCCCTCGTAGATGGTGCCGACCTCCACTTCTGCGGTGATCAACTCGATGCGACGCTGGGCTTCACGGCCTGATGCGGCATCGACAGAAGCGACCCGTACCGTACCATCGTTTTCAATATCGACGGTGGCACCGGTTTCTTCGGTAATGGAGCGGATGGTTGCCCCGCCCTTGCCGATGACATCCCGAATCTTCTCCGGATCGATTTTAATGGTGATAATGGTGGGTGCCCATTCCGACATCTCTTTCTGAGGCTTGTCCAGTACTTTGTTCATTTCGCCCAGAATATGCAGCCTGGCTTCACGGGCCTGCGTCAGCGCATCGTCCATGATTTCCCGGTTGATGCCATCGATCTTGATATCCATCTGCAATGCGGTGATGCCGTCAGTCGTGCCGGCCACCTTGAAATCCATGTCGCCAAGATGGTCCTCGTCGCCCAGGATATCCGTCAGTACCTGGTAACGATCCCCGTCCTTGACAAGGCCCATGGCAACGCCGGCGACCGGCGCTTTGATCGGCACACCGGCGTCCATCAATGCCAGGCTGGTACCACAGACACTCGCCATGGAGCTTGAACCGTTGGACTCGGTAATCTCCGATACGACCCGCAGCACGTAGGGGAATGACTCCATGTCCGGCAATACCGCCTGAATACCCCGTCTGGCAAGCTTGCCATGACCGATTTCCCGGCGTTTTGGACCGCTCATAAAACCTGTTTCACCAACGCAGTACGGAGGAAAGTTATAGTGAAGCATGAACCGGTCACGGTATTCGCCCGTGAGCGCATCGATGATCTGCGAGTCGCGATCAGTGCCCAGTGTAGCGACCACGATCGCCTGGGTCTCACCCCGGGTAAACAACGCCGAGCCGTGGGTCCTCGGCAGTATGCCGGTTCGCACTGAAATCGGCCGAACCGTGCTGGTATCGCGCCCGTCGATCCGCCGTTCGCCGTCGAGAATCCGGTTACGCACGATACTGCTTTCCAGGCGCCCCAGTTCCGATTTCACCTCATCGGCAGACCACTGGGCCGCCTCGCCCGCGGTCAACTCTTCCATCACCGCGGCCTTGATTTCACCGATACGGGTATAGCGTTCCTGCTTCTCGCTGATCTGGTAGGCCTCACCAAAGGCAGCATTGGCGCCCTCGGCAACCCTGGCGGCCAGTTCCGGCTGTTCATCCGGAGCCTGCCAGTCCCAGGCAGGCTTACCGGCTTCATCGGCCAGTTCCTGAATCGCCTTGATCGCTACCTGCATCTGTTCGTGCCCGAACAGCACGGCATCGAGCATGACCTGCTCGGACAGGCAGTCCGCCTCGGACTCCACCATCAGCACTGCGTTGGCTGTACCTGCAACGACCAGGTTGAGCTTGGAGTCAGCCAGACTGCTGACTGCGGGATTGAGCACATACTGGCCATCGATATACCCGACTCTCGCCGCAGCAATCGGTCCGCTGAACGGAATACCCGACAGCGCCAAAGCCGCCGATGCACCGATGAGCGCCGGAATATCGGGGTCAACCTCTGCATTGACCGAGATGACCGTTGCGATTACCTGGACTTCATTCTTGAAAGCCTTGGGAAACAAGGGCCGGATCGGACGATCGATCAGCCGGCTGGTCAGGGTTTCCTTCTCGCTTGGCCTGCCCTCCCGCTTGAAAAAACCGCCCGGAATCTTGCCGGCTGCATAGGTCTTTTCCTGGTAATTGACGGTCAGCGGGAAAAAATCCCGGCCTTCGTCCGCATGCTGTCTACCGACAGCTGTCACCAGCACTACGGTATCGTCGACTGTCACCAGCACCGCACCGTCTGCCTGACGGGCTATTTCACTGGTCTCCAAAGTGACCTCCTGGCCACCATACTGAAATGTTTTCTTTATCTGTTCCACTTTCCAATCCTGTTGCTTACACGCACAAACGAAGCGGTCAGCTGCTGCTGCAACGCTTCGTCAGAATACGCATGAATAAAAATAATAATGAGAAAAGACTTCGTTTATCGACGAAGACCAAGCCGTGATATCAGGCTCTTGTAACGGTCGTTATCTTTTTCCTTGAGATAATCGAGGAGCTTGCGCCTTTTATTGACCATCCGCAACAATCCCTGCCGTGAGTGATGGTCCTTCTTGTGAGTGCCGAAATGTTCGGTCAGCTCCGAAATGCGTGCCGACAGCAACGCAACCTGTACCTCTGGTGAGCCTGTATCGGCTTCACCGGTTTTGTAATCTCCAATAATGCTGGACTTCTGATCTCCAGAAAGCGACATTTCCTATATCTCCCAAACGCTCTATGCTTTTCCGCCTCGATATTTCGCGCGGTATTGTACCCTTTGATTCAGCCCAGATATACCCTGGCAGGCCGGGCCACCGTTACTCCTGTCCACAAACAGCCGCCGGGGCGCCACGCGCCCGTCGGCCAGAACCTCTCCGATGCCGAGAAACCGCTGGCTTTGGCCATATAACCGCACCAACCCCGGCTGCGGGCCGGATTCCGGGATCCGGCCGCTGCTGACCGGGTTACCCTGCAGCAAATAGTACGATTCGCTCGAACCCAGGCTGACCGCCGGCCAGTTGCTGATGGCCTGATCCACCGGCAGCAGCAACGCGTCCAGAACCTCGAACCCCTGCTCGGCAGCCCGCTCCAGGGTCTCCATGCTGACCATTGCCGCCTCGCTGAACGGGCTCACTGCCAGCCGGCGCAGTGCCGCCACATGGCCCAGGGTTCCTGCTGCGGCGGCAATATCCTCGACCAGGGTCCGGATATAGGTCCCTTTGCTGCACTGGATTCGCAGCACCGGACGCCGGGGATCGTATGCCTCGATTTCCAGGCTGTGAATGGTCAGTTTTCTCGGCTCCCTGGCCACTTCCTTGCCCTCACGAGCGAGTTCATACAGCCGCTTGCCACCCTGCTTGAGCGCCGAATACATCGGTGGTACCTGCAGGATTTCCCCGCGAAAACCTTCCAGGGCCTGTTCGAGAACTGCCCGGTCGATCGCTGTAATTCCCGATTCCTCGATCACCCGGCCGTCTGCGTCCGCCGTATCCGTCCGGCAGCCAAACTGTGCTGTCGTCCGGTAGCACTTGTCGGCATCCAGCAGATAAGCCGAGATCTTGGTGGCATGCCCCATGCAGATCGGCAACATGCCGCTGGCAAGGGGATCCAGGCTTCCCGTATGCCCGGCCTTACGTGCATTGAACAGGCGCTTGACGCGCTGCAGGGCGGCATTCGACGTCAGCCCCTGCGGCTTGTCGAGCAGCACCAGGCCGTTGACAGACCGCCGCTCAGCCATCCTGCTGGCCATTTTCCGGGTCATTATCGGGCCCTTCCTTGCCGACCGCCTTGTCAATCAAACGCTCCAGCGCCATGCCTTTGTCCGTGTCTTCGAACCGGAAACGCAATTCGGGCACCCGGCGCACCGTCAGCTCCCGGGCCAGCCCGGCCCGCAGGAATCCGGTGGCCGCCTCCAGTGCAGCTTTTGTTTCCGTCACTGGCAACGTTTTATCCAATGTACTGTAATAAATCCAGGCAACACTGATGTCCCGGGAAACCTTCACACTGGAAATCACCACCAGCCGCAGCCGCGGGTCGTTGACCCGGGTACGGATGATATCGCTGAGCACACGCTGGATCTGCTCCTCGATACGCCGACTACGCAGGAAATCACGCGACATGTGGATTAACCGGTTTCGTGAAAAATTGGGCTAAAGCGTCCGTTTGACTTCAATCCGCTGATAACACTCGATCTGGTCATTGGGCCGAACGTCGTTGTAGTTCTTGACGCCAATGCCGCATTCGGTGCCTGACTTGACTTCGTTGACATCGTCTTTGAAACGCCGCAGAGACTCCAGTTCACCTTCGTAGATCACCACGTTGTCCCTGAGCACCCGGATCGGATTACTGCGTTTGACATAGCCCTCGGTGACCAGGCAGCCTGCGATATCGCCAAGTTTGGGCGACGGAAATACTTCCCGCACTTCGGCAAGACCGACAATCTCTTCCCTGATTTCAGGTGCCAGCAGACCCGTAACGGCCTGTTTAACGTCATCGATCGCTTCGTAGATG